>CALJUJ010000137.1 GCA_937975525.1 uncultured bacterium | reverse complement strand
AGTATCTGCGAGAAGCGCCAGCAGCGCCTTCTTAGCAGCATCGTTCGTACCGGCGTCCTTCGCGGTCCAAAGAGTCTCAGGCGTAAGGCCCTTGCCAGCCTGATCCTTCAAGAACCGCTTGATTCTTGGCGAGCTGTCGCCCTTCGGACCAAACCAGATGTTGCCAGCAGCCACTTCTTCGTCCATCCGCTCTTGCGTATAGAGCCAGCACCGCCCTTTGGGCGGATCGAGGAGCCTGCCTGAAGGCAGCTTCAACCTGTAGAACTGCGCAGGCGTAGCGTGACCCGCCTGTGCATTCGCAGACACGGATTGCCACGGCCCACGAGGATCGTTGTCGGGATTCCGGTATCTGGCCAAGACATCGTTGCTTAGCGGCAGTTCGTTGCGCATGGACACGAACGACTCTGCTCGCTTTGCAACAACAAGAATATAGTCGTGCTTGAATGAGAACACGCGGCGGTTCTCCCGCGACGTACGCTTCTCCCAGACGATAGTTGCAACGAAGTTCGCCCGTCCGAACACCTCGTCGCACAGCACCTTCAGGTAGTGCGCCTCGTTGTCGTCGATGGTGATCCAGATCGAGCCGTCGTCGGAGAGCAGCGTTCGGAGGATCTCGAGGCGGTCGCGCATCATCGAGAGCCAGATCGAGTGCTCGAGGCCGTCGTCGTAGTGCTCGAAGGCGCTGCCCGTGTTGTACGGGGGGTCGATGAAGACGCACTTCACCTGGCCGGCGAGCTCCTGCTCGAGCGCCTTGAGCGCGAGCAGGTTGTCGCCGAAGATCAGCCGGTTGTCGAAGAGGTCCGCGTCGCCGACGCGGTGCTTGGCGTGGTAGGAGAGGCTCTCGTCCTCGAGCAGGATGCGTGGCTCGAGCCGGGGCCGATCGTCCTTGCCGATCCACGTGAGCTCGAGCCGGGGCTTCTTCGCCATCGCCTCGCTAGGTAGCGCATCCCGCGCGGGTTCCCTACGCGTCGATGCGCCGGTACTCGATGCAGTGTGGCGGGTCCGCACCCGCGCCGAGGCGCAGCTTCGGGCCCTTCGGGTAGTCCTGGTAGTTGCCCTCGAACCAGTCGACGTGGCTGTCGCACTCGAAGGCGAGCCGGTGCGTCGCGATGCAGTCGAGGACCCCGCGGTCGTGCGCCCGAATCACGACGCAGCCGGGAGCCCGACGAGCGCGTCCCCGAGCGCGCGCAGCGTGTCGACGTCCAGCTCGTTCCACTCCCACCGCTCCGCACGCGCGCGGAAGCGCGCCGCGCGAATGCCGCACGCCTACTCCGCGTAGCCGAGGGCGCGAAGCAGCTCGAGGTCTTCCGGGCTCAGGCTTCCGGGATCGCCGGCGCCGCCCGCCGCGAGCTGCGCCACGATCTCGCCGATTCGATCCTCGTGCTGGGCGACGACGCGCGGGTGCTGCTCCGCCACGTTCTCCGCCTCCCCCGTCTCGAGGTCGAACAGCAGCGGCGGCGCGCCGTCGCGCGGCCACGCGCTCTTCCAGCGACCGCGGCGATAGGTCCGCCACGCGGTCTCGCTCGTGAAGACCTCGTCGTCCGCGAGGAGGTCCGTGCCGCGCCACTCGTCGGCGCTGCGCGCCCCGACCCCGTCGAGCAGCAGACCGGCGAGTTGGTCGGTGCGGATCGGACGGTCGGTCCACAGCTCGACCGCGGGCGCGACGACGAGGGGGACGTCGAG
>CALJUJ010000136.1 GCA_937975525.1 uncultured bacterium | reverse complement strand
CTCCGCGAGCCGCGGCAGCCGGCGCGCGGCGTCGGCGCAGGTGCCATGCACTCCGGGAGCCGTTACTTGGGACCGCTGGACGAACTCGTACCAGGCGCCGAATTGCGCCAGCGGTCGGGCCGCGTAGACCTCGAGCTCGGGCGGGTAACGGGAGTCGTTCCGGTGATCCACGTGCGCCGCCATCGCGGCGACCACGCCCGGCTCCGTCGCCCGCCGAATCCGATCGGCCGTCATCGCCTCCGTGGTTCGCAAGTAGATCGCTACCTCCCGCAACGTCGACCGTGCCTCGCCCTTGGCGCGGCGTGCCGCTGCTTCGACGAGCAGCGCACCCTCGACGAGCTCGAGCTCGATGTTCTGGCCCGCGTCGAACTTCTTGCGAATCCCGTCACACCAGGTCGCGAACGGATCTTCCCAGGCTTCGACGGTGTACTGCCAGCGCCCGACGCGGTCGACGACGAACGATCCGTGCCAGCGGTCGGGTCCGAACTCGTACTCCAGAGGAGCATGCGACCAACCGTCGTCGCCGGGACCCCGGTAGCAGATCCGCGCGGCAAACAGGTCGTGGCCATCCTTGATGACGTCGGCCTCGATCGCGATTCGGTCGCCGACGACGCGCTTGATCGGGTAGCGTCCCCCGTCGATTTCCGGACTCACCCGCTCGATCAGCAGGCGGTCGGAGGGCAACTTGCTCCCTGTCTTACGCGTCGAACGAACCGTTCTCGCCTTTTCCTGAGCCATGATCCTCCTTTTACGTGGATGCCGAGGTTCGTGATGGGCGCGTATCAGCGACGCGGCTCGAGCTCACGTCCGAGCCACTCGAGCACCTCGCGAAACTGGCTGCGCTCGGCGCGAATCGTCTCCAACAAGCGGACGGCGACGTCGAGGCCGGCGAGGTTCACCCCGAGGTCGTGGTGCAGACTGCGGCAAACGCGAATGCGCTCCACCATGGATGGCGAGAAGCTGCCCTCGTCGTCTGCATGAACGATCTCCTCGCGCTCGAGCGACACCAGGAACTCGTCCTCGACCTGCAGAACGATGCGCACCTGCTCGCGGCTGATGGTTGTCGTCGGATCCCTCATCGTCGCCTCCTCAGAGCTCCAGCCCGGCACGGACGTCGCGGGGATAGAGCTTGCCGAGGTTCGCCACCGCTTCGCGCACGGCGGAATCGTCCGCGGACGCTACGGGCACGTGCACGTCGAGGATCACGTAGAGATCGCCGGGCGCTCCCTCGCCGCCCCCGACTCCGCGACCGCGGACCCGCAAACGAGCGCCGCACTGCGACCCCGCGGGCACGCTGAGCTTGATCGGCCCCTGCAACGTGGGGACTTCGATCTTCGCTCCGAACATCGCTTCGCCCACCGTCACCGGAACGTGCAACTCGAGGTCGCGTCCCGTGCGCCGCAGATGCGGGTGCGGCTCGACGCGAACCCGCAAGAAGAGATCTCCCGCGGGGCCGCCGCCGCGACCGGGAAGCCCCTGCCCGGCGAGGCGAATGCTCTTGCCGTCGTCGATTCCGGCCGGGATCTTCACCTTGAGTCGCACGAGGCGCTCGGCGACGCCCCGCCCCTGGCAGCTCGGACACGGCGGGCCGGGGGACTCGCCACTGCCGCCGCAGGCGGCGCAAGCTCGCTGGAAGGACATCGGGCCACGTGCGACCCCGACGCGGCCCGCCCCACCACACTCGCTGCACGGCCGCGGGCTCGCCGCTCGAACGTGGCCGCGGCCGCCACAGCTCTCGCACGGGCTGGCGCGATGAAACGCGACTTCCTTTTCTGCCCCGAGAACGGCGTCCCGCAAGCTGACGCGGACCTCGGTTTCCACGTCGCCGCCGGGTTGCGGCCCGCTGCGTGCGAAGCCGCTGAAGATGTCGCCGAGGTCGAATCCGCCGAGACCGGACAACGGGTCTTCGCCGCCCCGAAACGCATCGGAGGCGCGCGCACGTTGCTGCCATTCCTGGTAGGCACGCGCCTTTTCGGGATCGAACCCGGGTTCCAGCCCCGCCGCCCCGAACTCGTCGTATATCTTGCGCTTTTCCGTATCCCCCAGCACGTCGAAGGCGGCGCTCACGCGCTTGAAGGACTCCTCGGCGGCGGCGTCCCCGGGATTGACGTCGGGATGGTACTTGCGCGCGAGCTTGCGATAGGCCCGCTTGATGTCGTCCGCCGACGCCTGCCGGGAAACCCCGAGGATTTCGTACAAATCGGTGGTTTCAGCCGCGCTCATGGCTCGCTCCGGCGCGTCGACCTTTCGCCTTTACATTGCGTCTCCACTGCCTCACACCATCTTGTATTCATCATTTCGGCGGCGACGGGAAGTGCCCTCCGGCCCGGGCCGGGCGCGCGTCGGCGCAGTGACGGGTGCAGGCTCCGGGCCGTCTCCGCAAAGATTCACCTTCGGTGTGCAACACCGATGGAACTCCGGCCGTCTTCCAGCTAGAGCGTGCCCAACATGACCCCTGCCCGGCACAAGCCGGCCCCGAGCCCACTGCGAAGGAGCCTGCACGCGTCGACGCTCGATGGCACCGCCCACGCCGCGATGGTCGGGCTCGGCGAGAGCTACTTCCCGGCGTTCGCGCTCTTTCTCGGGGCAACGGCTTTTGAAGCCGGGCTACTGACGACGATTCCGCTGCTCGTCGGCGCGCTGTTTCAGCTCTTCACTCCCTACGGCGCAAGCGTTCTCGGCAACAAGCGCTGGGTCGTCCTCAGTGCCTTCGCCCAGGCCCTGACCTTCATCCCGATCGCGCTGGCGTTCGCGGTGGAGGGATTCGGCTTCAAATGGCTGCTCGTCTGGGTGTGCGTCTACTGGTCGTTGGCCCTCGGCATCAATCCGGCCTGGAACGCGTGGATGGGGCGACTGGTGCCGATTTCAGTTCGCAGCACGTACTTCAGCCGCCGCAACGTGCCGATTCAGGCCGCCCTGTTCGTCGCCCTGCTGGGAGGCGGCTACGCCCTGCACGTGGCCGAGATCACCCAGCTCGGAACGGCGTTCGGCTTCATCGCCATCTTCGCCGCAGCGGCCCTGAGCCGCCTGGCGAGCGCCGCCCTGCTGACGCGGCAGATCGAGCCCGTGTCCGCGCGTCCGCCGCAGCCGGTGCGAACGCTGGCGCTGCTGCGACGCATGTCGCACGAGCCCGTGGGGCGGGTGGTGCTGCTGATCGTCGCCATGCACGCCGCCGTGCACGTCGCGGCGCCGTACTTCACGCCGTACATGCTGGAGCACCTGGGGCTCAGCTACGCCGAGTTCACGTTCCTCAACGGCGTCGTGATCGTCGCCCGACTCCTGTCCTCGGCTTACTGGGGCCGCACGGCGCGCACGTACGGCAATCGGCGGACGTTCCAGGTCACGGCCCTGCTGATCATCCCGTTGTCGGGGATGTGGGCGATCTCCTCGAGCTTCTACTACCTGGTCGCCCTGCAGCTGCTCGCCGGCTTCGCCTGGGCCGGCTTCGAGCTCCTCGTGGTGTTGAGTTTTCTCGACACGACCGACGAGCACAGCCGGGCACGCGTCTTGGCGATCTACAATCTGCTCAACGGAATCGCCGTCGTCGCCGGCTCGCTCGCGGGCGGCTTGCTGTTGCACACCTTCGGCGCCGACGGCTTCGTGTGGGTCTTCATCGCATCCACGGCTCTGCGGCTGGCAGCCGTGCTCGCCTTCGCGCGCGGCGCCGGCGTGCGCCGGCCCGTCGAGCACGACCTCGACCAGGTGCTCCTGCGCGTCATCAGTTTTCGCCCGGGCCAGGGGCCGGCGATGCGGCCGGTGGTGTTCTCCAACGGATCGAAACCAAGAAGGTCGGCATGAAGACCATCGTCGTCGTCGAGCGACCCGAGAACTGGTCGCTTCGTGTTCCGGGGGCCACCGTCGTATCGGCGAAGGAATACCTGACCGACACCCGCTGGACCCACCAGCGGCGCGCGATCGTCTTCAATCTTTGCCGCCACTACGGCTACCAGTCGATGGGATACTACGTGTCGCTGCTCGCTGCGGCGCGCAACCACCGCCCGCTGCCGTCGGTCTCCACGATTCAGGACCTACGCCTGACGCCGATCGTGCGAATCGCGTCGGAAGACCTGCACTCCCTGGTGCAGCGCAGCTTGAGCAGCCTGCGTTCCGAATCGTTCGAGTTGAGCATCTACTTCGGACGCAACATGGCCAAGCGCTACGACCGACTCGCGCAAGCTCTCTTCAACCAGTTTCCGGCGCCGTTCCTGCGCGCCGGGTTCGCCTGGGATGGCGACTGGGAGCTCCGCAGCGTGCGGGCGATCGCCGCCGCCGAGATCCCCGAGTCGCACTGGTCGTTCGTGGTGCAGCGCGCCACGGACTACATCGGTGGCGCTCCGACCCGGCGGCCGCGCCCGCGGCGTACCCACCGCTACGACCTCGCCATCCTCACCAACGAGGACGACGCAAGCCCGCCTTCCGACCCGGTGGCGCTGCGACGCTTCGCGCGGGCAGCCGCGCAGCTCGACATCGCCACGCGCTTCGTCGGCAAGGACGACTACGCTCGCCTCGCCGAGTTCGACGGCCTCTTCGTGCGCGAAACGACGGCCGTGAACCACCACACCTACCGCTTCGCGCGGCGCGCCGAGGCGCTGGGGCTGGTGGTGATCGACGACCCGCAATCGATCGTGCGCTGCACGAACAAGGTCTACCAGGCCGAGAGCTTCGCGCTGCACGGCATCGCCCACCCGAAGACGACGCTGATCCATCGCGGAACGCTCGCCGACGCAGTCGCCACACTGCCTCTGCCGTGCGTCCTCAAGAAGCCCGACTCCGCCTTCTCGCAGGGCGTCGTCCGCGTCGACACGGCCGACGATCTGTCCCGCCGTGCCAGCGAGATGCTCGACGAATCCGAGATGATCGTCGCGCAGGAGTTCGTCGCTTCGGAGTTCGACTGGCGCATCGGAGTCCTCGACGGCCGCCCGTTGTATGCGGCAAAATATTTCATGGCGCGCGGTCATTGGCAGATCATCGCGACCCAGGGGGCCGGACAAAAGCGCTACGGCCGCGTCGAGCCCCTGCCGCTGAAGGACGTACCGAGAGCAGCCGTCGAGTTGGCCGTACGCAGCGCGGCGTTGGTCGGCACCGGGCTCTACGGCGTCGACGTCAAGCAGGTCGGCAAGCGATTTCTCGTCGTCGAGGTCAATGACAACCCGACGATCGAAAGCGGCTGCGAAGACGCAGTCGCGAAGGACGGGCTCTATCAGGGTGTGATGCGCTACTTCCGCGAACGATTCGAGATGCGTGGTGGCGCCGGGGCCCGACCATGAGCTCGACGGCACCACTACCAGCTTTCTCCGCCGTCGGCATCGAGCTCGAGCTGATGATCGTCGACGCCGACAGCCTCTCGGTGCGCCCGATCGCCGACGAGCTCCTCCGCGCCGAATGCGGCCGCTACGAATGTGAAATCGAGCGTGGCGACGTCGCCTGGTCGAACGAGCTCGTCGCCCACCTCGTCGAGCTGAAGACCAACGGACCGCGCGCCGGACTCGAAGGTCTCGCCGACGCGTTCCAGCGTGAGGTGGACCACATCCAGACGCGGCTCGAGCCGCTCGGGGCGCGCCTTCTCGGTACGGCCATGCATCCGTGGATGGATCCGCGCACCGAAACCCAGCTCTGGCGCCACGAGTACGCCGAGGTCTACGCGCTCTTCGACCGGATCTTCGACTGCCGCCACCACGGTTGGGCCAACGTACAGAGCGTCCACATCAACCTGCCGTTCGCCGACGACGACGAGTTCGGCCGCCTACACGCCGCGATCCGCACCGTCCTCCCCCTACTGCCGGCGCTTGCCGCGAGCTCGCCCGTGGTCGACGGCCGTCTCGGCCACCTGCTCGACAATCGCTTGGACGCCTACCGCCGGCACGCCGCGAAAATCCCTGAGATCTCCGGCGCCGTGATCCCGGAGCCGGTCTACACCCGTGCCGACTACGAACGACTTCTCGATGGAATCCACGCAGCGGTGGCGCCCCACGACCCCGACGGGGTGATGCGCCACGAATGGATCAATGCGCGCGGTGCGATCGCTCGCTTCGACCGCCATGCGATCGAGATCCGACTTCTCGACGTTCAGGAGACGCCGGAGGCCGACATGGCGATCGCCGCCGCGGTGATCGCCGTCGTCCGGGCCCTCTACGAAGAACGGTTCGTTGCAATCGAGGAGCTGAAGGCCTGGCAGACGGACCGCCTGAAGACGCTGCTCGCCGCGACGGCGCGCGACGGCGAGGCGGCCGTGATCCGCGACCTGCCCTTCCTCGAGCTGTTCCGGTTTCCTCATTCCGGGCCCTGCGAGGCCTGGGAGCTGTGGCAGCACCTCCTCGATCACGTGATGGACGACAGCGAGCGCGCGGCCCATGCCGCCCCTCTCGAACGGATCTTCGCGCAGGGCACCCTCGCGCGCCGCATCGTCCAGGCGATCGGCGGCGACCGGCGACGCGAGCGGCTGCACGAGGTCTACACCGAGCTCGCCGATTGCCTGGCCTCGCGTCGACTCTTCGATGTCGCCACGCCTTGAGCTGATCTTCTCGTGCGAACACGCCTCTCGGCGGATCCCGCCGGAATGGCGCGCGAGCTTCCGCACCTCGCACAGCCGCCTGCGCAGCCACGAGGGCTACGACATAGGCGCCCTCGCCGTCGCCACTGATCTCAGCCGCCGCCTCGCGGCACCCCTGCTCGCCGCTCCGTATTCGCGCCTGGTCGCCGACACGAATCGCTCGGCACATCATCCGCGGGTGATCGGCGCCGAGCTCCGGTCGCTGCCGCGGCGCGTCCGCGACGATCTACTCGCCCGCTACCACCGGCCGCACCGCGAGACCGTCGCTGCCGCCGTCGCCGCCCGCCTCGATGACGCGACGCTGGTGCTGCACGTCGCCGTCCACACCTTCACCCCCATTTGGGAAGGCGTCGTTCGATCCACCGACGTGGGACTGCTGTACGACCCCCAGCGTCCTCGGGAGCGCGCGCTCGTCGCCGAATGGCAGGGCATCCTGCAGGACCTCTTTCCCGGAGGGAAGATTCGTCGCAACGACCCATACCGCGGTCGAGCCGATGGCCTGACGACGACGCTGCGCACCCGCTTTCCGGCAAGCGCCTACCTTGGTGTCGAGCTCGAGCTGAACCAGGCCTGGGCGGGCAACGCACGCGGCCGCCGCCGGCAGGTCGCCGCGATCGCGACGAGCCTCGAGGCCCTCCGCACGCGCTGAGCGCACTTTACCCCCAACGAGATCCGCGTAAGACTCGCAGGCTCATGGAGCCCGACCTGCCGACCGCGCCCGCGGACCACGGAGCTGATGCCGGTGCGTTCGACCCGTTCCGCCTTGCAATTTCTTGAACGACTGCCGAGAGCCGCCTGGGCCGCGTGCGTCGTTCTGCTCGTGCTCGGCGGCACCAGGAGCATGGCAGCCGCCGAGGATGCAGACGGCGACGAGCCGCTGCGCTTACGTTCCGTCGACATCACCGGCAACGACGCCTTGTCGAAAAGCCGCATTCGCGGCGAAATGCTCCTCCAGCCGCGCAGTTGGTACGCGTTCTGGCGTGATCGACCAGAGCTCGACGAAGCAGAAGTGGCGCGCGACCTCGCCAAGATCGAGCGAGCGTACGTCGCCCACGGCTACTACCAAACCAACGCCCGCTATGAGCTCGACGTCGACCCGGACGAGCCTCTCGCCGACCTGAAAATCGAAGTCTCCGAAGGCGAACCGATCGAGGTGCGCGATCTACTCGTCGTCGTCGATGGAGAACGTGTACCGCAGGACGAAGTTCGTGCGATCGCCGACTTACCGATCGCCGTCGGCAAACGCTTCGAGGAGGAGGACTACCGCGAGAGCGAGGAGCTCTTGCGCCAGGCCTTCCTCGAACGAGGCTTCGCCCGTGTACAGGTGCGGCGCGAGGCCAAGGTGGATGTCTACACCGACCTAGCCCGGGTGACCTACGAGATCGATCGAGGCCCCGAGTGCGTGTTCGGAACGACGACGATCGAGGGGACGGAAGACGTGGCGCGAGAGATCGTCGCGCGCGAGATTCGCATCGAACCCGGAGATCCCTTCCGGCCGGCGGCCATCTCCGAGGCCCGCGGCCGCCTCCTCGACCTCGGCCTGTTCGGAGTCGTTCGCATCCTCGCCGATGAGCCGGGGGAACGCCCCGAGATCGTCGACCTCCGCGTCACCGTCGATGAACGACCGCCGCGCGCGTTCACGATCGGCGTCGGCTACGGCACCGAGGATGAATTCCGCACCCAGCTCGCCTGGTCGCACAAGAACTGGCTCGGCGGCGGACGCCAGCTGTCCGCCCGGGCCAAGTACTCGTCCCTGCTCATCGCCGGCGGCATCCAATTCGTCCAGCCTCACTTCCTGTCGCCTCGCAATCGGCTCATCGTCGACGCAACCCACGATCAACTCGACGAGGACACCTACCGCGTCAACGAGACGCAGCTGCGCCCCCGCCTCGAACACTCGCTCACGTCGAACCTCACTCTCGCGCTCGGCTACCGCGTTGCTCGCATCGCGGTGCACGACGTCACCCCCGAGACGGCGATGATCCTCGACGTTCGCCGCCACGGCTGGATCAGCGGTCCGTCGCTCACGCTCATCCACGACGACGTCGACGACGAGCTCGATCCCTCGCGCGGAGGGGTCGCACTCGTGGGCGCCCTGCACTCGGGAGAGATCTGGGGTGCGACCTTCGACTACTACAAGCTCTGGACGGAGACGAAGCGGTACTTCCCCCTGCCCTGGAAGCTCGTCCTGGCGTTGCGCGGACGCGTGGCGACGGTCGACCCGCTCGGCCCCGACAACGAGGTTCCCGTACACGAGCGCCTATTCGCGGGTGGCGACGGCAGCATCCGTGGGTTCGGACGGCGTCGCTTGGGCCCGCGCGCCCCGACCGACGAACCCATCGGCGGTTTGAGCCTCATCGAAGCGTCGGTGGAGTTGCGGCGACGCATTTGGGGCTCCTTCGGAGCCGCTGTCTTCCTCGACGCCGGTCACCTGGCGACGGACAGCTACGATTTCCGCTTCGGGTCGGTCGAACCCGCGGCCGGCTTCGGAGTCAGCTACCAGACCCCGGTGGGGCCGCTCCGCCTCGACATCGGCTTTCCGTTCGACCCGCCGCCCAACGATACGTTCTGGCAAATTCACTTCAGCGTCGGACACTACTTCTGATGCAACGGACGACGCAGATTCGCGCCCGCCGACGGCGCCGACGGGCATGAGACGCAGCTCGAGAATCGCCTGGCGCCTGACGCTGGTGCTCCTGATCGTCGCCACCGCCGCCGCCGTCGGCGTGGGCTACTGGTCGACCACGGAGGATTTTCGCGATCGCCTGCGTGCCCTTGCGGTCTCGTTCCTCAGCGACGAGCTCGTCGGCGACTTCGAGATCGAACGCATCGAGGGCAATCTCTGGCAGCAGATCACGCTGCGCGGCGTCGTCATTCGCCACTCCGAGGCTACCGTGCTCGTCGCCCCCGAAGTGCACGCCACACTGGACCTACGCCCGAGAAATCTACTCCGCGGAGAGATCCGCATCGACACGATCGAGGTCCGCTCCCCCGCCATCACGGCCCGTGTCGGCAGCGACGACGCGGTCGACTTCTTCGAGGTGTTCAACCCGGCCCGACCCGACCCCGACGCCCGGCCCGGACCCATCACCGTGGTCTTGGACGGGATGACGATCTCCGATGGAACGATCGAGATCCGCGGGCTCGCAGACGGCGCGCTGCGATTGCAGGGCGTCGACGCGCGCGGCCAGATCCTCATTCCCCCAGACGGCATCGTCGTCGAGTTCCCCGAGTTCGAAGCCAAAGTGTCCGGCCGCGACGATCGGAGCTTCTCACCGCGCCGGGGCGTGCGCTTCGAGGACGGCGCCGAGCCCGCGACGATCGAGCTGGAACCGGTCGAGCTACGGACACGCGATGCGCGGCTAGGCTTGCGCGCCGTTCTCAGCGAGGCGTCGGAAGGCAGTGGCACTTTCCACGCCGATGCGGAAGCCAGGTTGGAACCGCTGGCGGCAGTCGACCTCGACCGTTGGCTTGGAACCTGGCCGGTGGACAGCGACGTCCGCGGCCGGGTCACCGGCTTCGGACCACTGGAATCGCTCCGCTTCGACGGGGCGCTGAGCCTGGGTGGCGAAGCCGTCGCGGTGGGCGGGCGACTCTCCCTGAATCCACCGCGCCCTGGAATCGAGCTCGACGTACGCACGTCGAGCGCCAACCTCGAACGCCTGGCCCGGGGCACCGGGCTCGGTGGCAGCCTCGCGGCCTGGCTGAGCCTCACCATTCCGTTCGACGAGAACGCGCCGCTCGCCGCCCGCAGCGAAGCGAGCGTCGCCAGCCTGAGCGTCGACGGCAAAACGTTCGGCGAGCTTCGCAGCGAGGGCCGCATCGACCCCAGCGGCGTACGCATCAACGCCGAGCTCGAGGGGTACTCGGGAAAGGCAGCTCTGTACGCAAGCGGCAAGCTCGACGACACCCTGTCCTTCACCGGCGACGTCTTCCTCTCCAGCTTCGATCTCGTGGGTTTCCTCGGCGGCAGCGACCTGCCGAGAAGCGCCGTGCAGGCGGCTACCCGGTTTCAGGCGAGCGGCGACGACGCCGAGTCGCTACAAGTCGAGGCGGCCGTCTATCTCGCCCCATCGATTCTCGGAAGCGCCGAAGTCGACACCGGGGTCGTGCGCCTGCGTTGGCGCGATCGGACCCTCCTGGTCGACGAAGGTCGTATCGCCTCCGGCAGCGCCCGTCTCGAGAGCGAAGGACGTCTCGTCTTCGACGAATCCAACGCCTCCGACCTCCGTGTGAACATCGATGCACCACGCCTCGATTTCTCGGGGAAGGATCTGCGTATCCGCGGCGCAGGATTGCTGAGCGCCAATGCGCAACTGACGGGCAACATCGCTCGCCCGCGCCTTCGCGCGAACGCCCGCGTGTCGGATCTCGACACCAAGCGAGCCACGCTCGCGAGCGCCGAGGGCAATCTCGACGTTCAGCTCGACGAGCACGGTCGCGTCGACGGTACGCTCGGCTTGCAGCTCGTCGGTCTCGCAAAGCCGGCCAGCCTCGATACCGCCGCCGTCGAGATCCTGCTCGAGGCCAAACCCGACGCCCAGCACTTTCGGCTGCGCGCGACGGCCGACGACGCCACACAGGGCGTACACCGCCTCAGCCTGCACGGCATGCGAGCCCCCGATCGCGCCCGCGTCGACGTCGATCAGGTTCGCCTCGGCACGATGCGTGGCGAGTGGACCCTCGAGGCGCCTGCGGCTCTCACGTTCGACCGCGGCAGCTGGGAGCTGACGCCGTTCCGACTCGTGTCCGAAGAGCGCTCCGTCACGGCTGCGGGCACGCTGCCGGCGAAGGGCGCGATCGACCTACGGGCCGCGGCTCGCGGCATCGACCTTGCCTTTCTGTCGACCGACCTGGAGGCGAATGGCGCGGTTGGTGGGATCGTCGACGCAACGCTCGTCGCAACCGGGACGGCCGCATCCCCACGGGCGAGCTTTCGCGCCCGCGTCGAATCCCTGCGCATCGGCACCGAGCCGGCGGCATCGCTCGAGGTCACGGCCGACCTGGGCGACGGCGAAGCCAGTGCATTGGCGCGCTACGACCGCGACGAACGGCATTGGCTCGAAGCCCGCGCATCGGTACCCGTCGAGGTCGACACCCGAGATTTGCGCAGTAGCCGCGCCACCGGGCCGCTCGCCGGAACGATCGATGCACCCCGATTGCCGCTGGCGCTGGCGGCCCCCTTCACCGCCGACACATTGCGCAACCTCGGAGGAAGCCTCGGCCTCGATCTGGACATCGGCGGCCGCATCGCCGCACCGACGCTGAGCGGCACCATCACCGCCGTCGATGGCACCGCGCGGGTCGTCCCTCTCCAGGTCGACCTGGAGAAGATCGAAGGCGTGATCGACGTCGCCGCCGACGGCCTGAGCATCCGCGAGCTTCGCGCGCGCTCGGGCAAGGGCCGCATCGAGGCGAGCGGTACGATCGAGCTCGTCGACCTGCGTCCGGCGAGCTACGACCTGACTCTGCAGGCACGTCGCTGGCCGGCGATCCAGACCGCACGCTATCAGGCTCGCGTCGGCGCCAACCTTCGCCTGCTCGGAACGCAGGAAGAGCCCGAGCTGAGCGGACGTGTCACCGTCGAAGACGCTTTCCTGAAGCCAGACCTGCGCTTCCTCGACGCCAGCGCCGGGCCCGCGGAGCTCGACCCCACGATCACCGTGATCGACAGCAACCGACCCTCGTTCGCCGCCGACGACCGCCGCGCCCCCAGCGGCGATGAGACGACGCCGAGCTTGCCCGAACGGGTACGCGCCGACGTCGTCCTGGTCATCGATCGCGGTACTCGGGTGCGCCACGACATGGCGGACGTCGAGGTGACCGGCGAGCTTCGCATCCGCCACGTTCCCGGGAACGACGTCGCGGTCACGGGCAAGGTGGAAAGCGTGCGCGGCACCGTGGAGATCCAGGGCAGGGAGTTCAGACTCGAGCGTGGCGTCGTGCGCTTCGCCGGCGGCGACGTCACCAACCCACAGCTCGACGTTCTCGCGCGCCACCGGCGATCGCCCTACGTGATCGACGCGACGATCGGCGGAACGGTGCGTGAGCCCACGCTCGAGCTCAGCAGCCAGCCGGTCTTGGACCAGGCCGACATCCTCGCCGTGTTGCTGTTCGGTCGACCGGCGTCGCGGCTCGACGAAGGAGAGAAAACGACGCTGCAGCAGCAGGCGCTCAGCGTGACCAGCGGCTACGCCGCTTCGGTCCTGGGACAAGCGGTCTCCGAGTCGCTCGGGCTGGAGAGCCTCGGCATCGAGCTGCGCGACGTGGACTACACGGGTGGGCGCGTCGGCATCGGACGCTACGTGACGGAGAATACGTACGTGTCGGTCACGCAACAGATCGGCGAGGAGCACGGACGGCAGGTCGAGGTGGAGTACTTCCTCACGCCGAACTGGAAGATCGTGACGTCCACCGACTCGCTCGGCACGAGCGGCGTCGACGTGATCTGGCAGGCGCTCTACTGACGAGCCCGACGCGAGGCGGAGGCTACGGTAGCCAACGTGGCGCGACTTCGCGCCACAGGCCGGCGTAGTAGGCGCCGAGGCCAGCGAGCAGGAGCGCCATCAGGGCGGCGAACCCGCCGATCGTGACGATGGGGTTGTTGTCGCCGATGTCGGCCAGGCGGTTCCAGAGCGAGCGCACCACGAAGAGAGCGAAGAGCACGCAGGTGAGGCGAATCGCGAACTGCGTCCATGTTTCGCCGGCGAGCCAGGTGCCGACTTCGATGAAGAGTCGCGGCGTATCGCGCGACAACCATTCCCACAGGGTGTCGAGAAGACTGCGCAGGTCGCGCATCCGCGCCTCAGGCTCGCCCCGCGCCGGGCGGCCGCCTCATCGACAGGCGGCCGCCGGCGGGGAATCGCAGGCTCGTTCTAATCGTCCGCTCGACTCCGTTGCACGCGGCGACCGCGCAGCATCGTCACCGAGACCAGCGACAGCAGCAACACGAGCACGGCGAGGCCGAGCGGTGACAGCAGCGGCGCGATGGCCTGCTGGCGCACGACGACGGGATTGCTGGTGAGACCGTTCTCGCGATCGATGATGAAGATCAGCTCGCCGACCACGAGCGGCCGCGACAACATGATACCCGGCGTACCGTTGCCACACTCGCCGAAGGCGTTGGTCCCACCGGTTCCGAGGAGCTCGTCGTCGCCGCTACCACCGTCTTCGGTCCCATTGGGGCCGGCCGAGTAGACCTCGATGTTGGGAGGCGAAACGTTGGGGTCACCGAGGCAGAAGAGGCGCTCCGAGCCGACCGTCGCCCCGCCGGTGATGACCGGTGTGCGCGGCGTCGGCGTCGGCGTCACCGTCGGCGTCAAGCTCGGCGTCGCCGTCGGCGTGACCGTCGGCGTCTGCGTCGGCGTATGGGTGGGCGTCTGCGTCGGCGTGATCGTCGGGGTCTGCGTCGGGGTCTGCGTCGGCGTGATCGACGGGGTCAGGCTCGGCGTCAGCGTCGGCGTCTGGGATGGCGTCAACGACGGCGTCAGGGTCGGCGTTTGCGTCGGCGTGTGAGTGGGCGTCAGCGTCGGCGTCTCGGTCGGGGTCGACGACGGCGTCAGCGACGGCGTCAGGGTCGGAGTCTCCGTCGGGGTCTGGGTCGGCGTCTGGGTCGGCGTCTGCGACGGCGTGAGCGACGGCGTCAAGGTGGGCGTCTCCGTCGGCGTGTGCGTCGGCGTCTGGGTCGGTGTCAGTGTCGGCGTGTTGGTCGGTACGACGATGTCCACCGATCCGTTGGTGCCGTTCGTCGTGTACTCGGTGGTGAGGTCGGTCTCCGTGAAGACGGTCTCTTCGGCGCCGTCGTTGAACAGGAACGTGAACGCGGCGTTTCCGGCTGCGTCGGCCGTGAAGTTCAGAGTACCAACCAGCACGTCGGAGCCGTTCACGGCGGAGTTCGCGGCGACGGAGAACGACACCACCCCGGGCTGCGATTCCGTCGGAGTCGTCGTGATGAAGCCCGTGTTCCACACGGCGACGTTCGCGGTGCCGCTGGTGAAGCTCAAGCGCGCGTCGTCGAAGTCGAGGAAGATCCCGCCTCCGCCGACGTCGTTGCCCTCGGTATCGAGGCG
>CALJUJ010000135.1 GCA_937975525.1 uncultured bacterium | reverse complement strand
CCGAGGAGCAGGCCCGCTGGCTGGCGCTGACGGTCAAGGAGGCGCTGGACCCGGAGCCGCCGATCTGCGATCCGCACCACCCTATCTGGCGCAAGCCGAACCCGCTCTCCAGCGCCTACCTGCTGGACGAGCTGGCCACCGCCCGGCTCCGAGTCGTTCAGAGCGAGACCCTGGCGGCAATGGGTGAGATGAGTTCTGCGGTCGTCCACGAGATGCGGAATCCGCTTTCCTCGATCAAGCTGAACCTGCAGGCGATCCTGAAGAAGCTCTCCGACGACCCGCGCAGCCTGGAGCTCGCCGAGATCGCCCAGGCGCAGGTTCTTCGCCTGGAGCGCATGTTCTCCGATCTCCTGTCCTTGAGCAGGCCGCTGGCCATGAACTTCGGTGTGCTGCCGCTGCAGGACACGCTGGTCGCAGCCCTGGAGGATGTCGCCGAACAAGCTGGCAGCGAACGGTGCAGTCTCCACGTACAGGAACTCGACCCGCACGTCCACGTGCGAATCGATCCTGACCGGATGCGACAGGCGCTGGTCAACCTCCTCCAGAATGCCATCGACGCTGCGGGTCACGGCGGCGAGATCGTAGTCGTCACTCGTCTCGAAGAATCGCGGCGACGCGTCCTCATCGAGGTGGCCGACAACGGCCCCGGAGTCTCGTACGACAACCTCGAACGCTTGTTCCAACCCTTCTTCACGACGCGCGCAGGCGGCACTGGGCTCGGACTCGCCATGGTCCGCAAGATCGTCGAGTACCATGGGGGTCGCGTGACTGCCGCCAACCGCACCGACACGGCGAACAACGAGACTGGCGCCGTCTTCCGAATCGAGCTACCTCATGAGCCAGAGCAAAGCTAGTGCCCTGCGGATCCTCGTCGTCGACGACGATGAGGCACTGGGCCGCTCGCTGCAAATCCAACTCGAAGAGCACGGACACGCAGTCACCACGTGCATGAACGGGAGGGATGCCCTCCGTCTGGTCGGCGACGGTGGTGCGTTCGACCTTCTGTTCCTCGACCTCCGCCTCCCGGACCAGAGCGGGCTGCGCGTCTTGAAGACGCTTCAGGGTCTCTCGAGCCCACCGGACACTGTCATGATCACTGGTGTCCAGGACATGAAGTCCATGATCGAAGCCATCCAGGTCGGCGCCTTCGATTATGTGCGGAAACCTCTCGCGCTCGAAGATGTGCTGGTGGCTGTCGAGAAGTGCATCCAACGCCGCTCGCGGCGCGGACACTCCGGACGGCGGGACCTCGTCCGCATCGACGTCGAATCCGACCAACCTCACGAGATCGTCGGACAGGACCGCAAGATCCTCGATCTGCTCAAGCAGGTGGGCTTGCTCTCTCGCAGCAAGGTCACCGTACTGATCCAGGGCGAAAGCGGGACGGGCAAGGACCTCGTCGCTCGCGCCATCCACAATGCCTCCTCGCCATCACAGCCGTTCATCGCCATCAATTCGGCCGCGATCGTGCCAACTCTGCTCGAGAGCGAGCTGTTCGGGCACGAGAGGGGCGCCTTCACCGGGGCCGACACCCGCAAGATCGGCCGCCTCGAGCAGGCGGGAAACGGCACCGTGTTCCTCGACGAGATCGGCGACATGCCGATGGAGCTGCAGGCCAAGCTCCTGCGCACGCTGCAGGATCGTTGCTTCGAACGCGTCGGCGGAAACCAGAGCATCCCCTTCGAGGCGCGAGTGCTCGCCGCGTCCCATCGCGACCTCGACGCGATGGTGGCAGACAAGGAGTTTCGAGAGGATCTGCTGTACCGGCTGTCCGTTGCACGTCTCCAAGTCCCGCCGCTACGCGACCGACCCGGCGATGTTCGTCCGCTCGCAATCCACCTGCTGCACCGAATTCGCAGACGGCTGGAGAGCCCTGTGTTAGCTATCGCCGAGTCGGCACTGCAGACCCTCGAGGGGCATGCTTGGCCTGGAAACGTCCGCGAACTCGAGAACGCACTGACGCGCGCCGTAGCCGTGGCGCGAACCGACGTCATCGAGGCCGTGGACCTACCCGACGTCCACCGCCCCGCGACTCCGAACTCTGCGCCCCATGAGAGTCCGCTGCGGAAGCTGTCGGAGGTCGAGCGGGATCACGTCAAGGCCGTCCTGGATCATCTCGAGTGGAACATCACCAGAAGCGCTCAGGCTCTCGACATCTCCCCAACAACCCTGCGCAAGAAGATCGCCGACTACGGCTTGCGGTAGTCTCCATGTGCCACTGCCAACTGATCCCACCGCTCTCTCCTACCGCGCAATGGTCATGACCCAACCTGCCGACAATCCCGAGCTGGCACTTGCGGCAGCACAAGATCCGTACGAGGGGGTCCCGTTCGATCCCAACTTCTTCTGTACGATTCTACCCGGCCGGGTCGGGGCCTTGTGTCCAGGCGTGTCGAAGCACGTGCCGGTCGTGCTCGTGCACCTGGTCGATGGTTCGGTACTGGATGTATGTCACATCGCTCAGCTTTCGCCTCGCTGGGTCGCAATGGCAGCGTTTCGCAACGCGCCGAGCTGTGAAGAGATGGACCTCCATTTCGTGCCGTATTCTACGATCCTTCGCGTGACGCTCTCGGCGAGAAGCGTCTCCGAACGCCAGATCGGCTTCCAAATCGATCACGCTGCGAGCGCGATCAAGCACTTGGAAACCGCGGGTGGCGCGCAAGTCGATCCCGACCAAGGCTCCACGCAATGACGACGCAAACCCGCATGCTTGTCGCCGCGGAGACGCGCTCTGACCGCCATGCCTGGTTGATTCTCGTCACGATCGTTGCACAGCTCGGCGGCCTTGCCCTGGTAGCTGGCTTGTCGGCCACCGCGTGGCTGCTCGCGGCCTTGGCAATCGTGGCCGCCTGTGGCCTGGCGCACAACGGATGGAAGCAGCGCACCCGATTCCGCGGAATCGACAAGGTCATCGTTCCACTGGCGTTCGGTGGGCTCGGCCTCGTTATCGGCCAGTACTGGGTCGCACGCTTCGTTTCGGCGTCAGACGACGGAGGCGACGCTGCAACCGCTCCTGCGGCGATGCAACGCCTCCTGGTCATGGCTACTGTGCTTGCTCTTTGTGTACCAGCATGCGCGCTGATGTGCTCGCACGAAGCGTGCACATCTCGCCGACGAGCGATCGCGGAACTCGTACTCCTGCACTTGCTGATGATGGCTGGGATGTTCGTAGCGTCACGGCTCGCAGCCCAGGAGCTTGGCCTCGTGCCGAGCCCGATCTGGACGTTCGCTATTTCCATGTTCTGGATTGGGATTTGAGCTTTCCTCGCGGTCCTGTTGTTTCTCCTGTGAGTAGTTGGAAACGCTCACCCACATGGCCGGGCATAATGCAACCTGCGCTTATTGCCTATGTTGCAGCATGTCTACTCACGTATTCCCTTTTGTCCCGATGGCTCCGAAAGCTATCGCTGACGTCTGCCATCTTCTTTTTTTTCGCCGGACTGCCCGCTGGACCTTTCGGCCTGGACCTGTTCGGGACCGAGAGCACGGAAGCTGCCCACCTGCTGGCCAACATCACCCTTGCCCTGGTGTTGTTCGTTGACGCCACACCCGCGTCCCCTGAGCACCTGTTGAGGCCGCGGGGCGCCCCGCTACGCTTGCTCTTGCTCGGCCTTCCGCTGGTTGTCGTAGCGGGGACCGCCGTCGCCTCGTTGCTCCTGCCGGGCTTGTCCCTGTGGCAGGCTGCGGTGCTGGCAGCAGTGGTTGCGCCTACCGACGCGGCCCTGGGGCAACCGATCCTGCAAGACGAGCGCGTCCCCGCTGACATTCGCCACATCCTCAATGTCGAAAGCGGACTCAATGACGGGCTCAGCGTACCCATTCTGATGGTCCTCCTGTGCGTCGCCCGCACCGATGCTCACCCCGACATGACTGCCTACTGGGTGCGCTTTGGCGCCACACAGGTGCTTCTGGGACCACTCATCGGGGTCCTTGTCGGTCATGTCGGCGCCAAGCTCATCCTACGGGACTCCGGAGTCCGCGGCGCCATGGAACCGGACTGTCGCATCGGCGTCGCCGCTCTCGCGATCGTGTCCTACGGGCTCGCGGAGGTTCTCCATGGCAACGGGCTGCTTGCATCCTTCGTCGCGGGACTTGCATGCGGGAGGGTCAACCGGAAGGCCCAGCTGACTGCGTTCGCCGACGCGGAAGGCAAGCTCCTGTCGGGCTTGGTGTTCTTCATCGTCGGGGCGCTGCTGCTGCCGCAGGCATGGGACAGCTTGAGCCCCGCGATGCTTGCATTCGCCATCGCGGCGCTCACGGTCACCCGGGTTCTGCCCTCCGTCGTGACCCTTCTCTACACAGGCCTGGGACACAAGGCCATCTTGGCGATTGGATGGTTCGGGCCGCGTGGTGTCGCCACAGTCGTGTTCGCCCTTTTGGTCGAGCGTCATGCCGAATGGGATAACCGCAGCGCGGTCTTTGCTGCGGCCATAGCAACAGTTGCCTTGAGCATCGTGCTGCACGGCGTGACTGCTGTTCCTGCGGTACGGTGGCTGGCCAGCGATGGGCGTCAACCGTCGCGATGACGAATACCGGGCGTGAATCGCCTCCACCCGATGACCGTCGGCGGTGCGGTTGGTCAGCTACGTGGCGCCAGGCTGGACCACTCAGCAGCTCGACGCAGCTTCCCCGCGAAGAATTGGACCGGCAGATGAAAACGAGCTGCCCACGATCGCTCGTCGTGGGTCTCGCACGGAAAGGCCAGGTGCAGGAGGTTTGCGCCAAGAAACAGGCCCCGAGCGATCAGGCCCTTCGCGATTCCGAGAGTTGCCTCGTAGTTGTCCCCGGGCCAGCCGCTGTCGAGGTATATCTTCAGCTGCCTCCGCGAATCCATGGGGTCGGTCCGCACGCGCTCCTGCAAGTCGTCGCGGTAGCCGAAAGTCGCTGACAGACACGCGGCACCCCCGAACACTTCGGGACGTCGCCACGCCATGGAGAACGCAGCTACACCTCCGAGGGACGACCCGGCCACCATCGTGTGCGCAGGATCCCGCAGCGTGCGAAGGTCATCGTCTACGTGCGGCTTCAGCTCTCCCGCGATGGCATCGCCGAACCTCTCGAAGCCGCCCTGGGTGTACTCCTTCTCGCGGTCCCGCGCACGAATGCCGATCACGATGACCTGATCGATCAGGCACATCGAGTTGAGCAGCACAAGGGTCCGATCGACGTGCCAGGCATTCCCAAGATAGGCTTCCTCGTCGAAGAACAGGTTGGCTCCGTCCAGCATGTAGAGGACCGGGTACCGCTTCAGGGTATTCTCGGAGTAGCCGGCCGGAAGGTAGGCGCGAAACTCGTGAGCGCGGCCGAGCGCCGCCGACAAGACCTCGCGGTTGCCCGAGAGCGAGCCTGCGGAATCTCCGCGGAAGTAGGGATAGGACTCCTGTGGGGCTTCATGACTCAGAATGGCCAAGCGGTTTGCACCGCAAGCCCAGTGCAATCCTGACGCAGTTCGGAGGCACGGCTTGAAGTCCAGATAGGGTCGTTCGGACTCAACAGGGAAGTCGAAGGTCTCCCGTCCGGGATCCACGTATCCTGGAGGAACGTCACGATCCCAGTCGTCCTCAGTGCGGAGGACGATGGCGCCAGCGTCGAGAGGATACCGGACGCGGATGACACCTCGGTACTTCACGTCGACCCTACAGGTAGGCCTGTGCTGCATAGTGCAGCGCGACGCGGTGGGTATGGAAGTAGGATCCGTTGAGGGCGATGCAGCTCTTCATGATCTGAGCCCAGGCATGCTTGTCCTGCTGGTAGCACGGCAAGATCGCTGCATCCAGCTTCTCGTAGATCTCGCCTGCATCCGCGGCATCGCCGCGAGGTTTGCCCCCAGCTCCCAGGGACCACCCGGTCACTCCCTCCACGTGCCCCTCGATCCACCAGCCATCGAGCACGCTGAGGCTCGGCACGCCGTTGACTGCCGCCTTCATTCCGGAGGTGCCCGAAGCCTCCAGCGGCGGAGTCGGCGTATTCAGCCAAAGGTCGACGCCAGCCGTGAGCTGGCGTGCCAGGTCCATGTCCTGGTCAGCCAAGAACACGATCCGAAGCCAGTCCGTTTCGCGCTGGGCTTCTCGGAGGAGCCGTTCGATCGCGTGCTTGCCGTCTTCGTCGTTGGGGTGCGCCTTTCCTGCGAAGATCACTTGGAGGCCGCCGTGGCGAGCTGCTACCGCCTCCAACGCCGCTCGGTCCTCGAACAACAGCGTCGGACGTTTGTACCTGGTGGCCCGCCGCGCGAAACCCACCGTGAAGCGCTCGGGGAGTAGCTGCACGTTGGACCTCCGCTTGATCTCCGAGATCAGCAGGCCCTTCGACTGTGCATGCGCCTCCAGGATCTGCTCGTCCGGGATCTGCCGAGCACGTCGCAGCCACGACGGATCCTGCTCCCAGCGTGGGATCCAGCGGTCGAAGACCTGACGCAGACTCTCGGAGACCCACGTGCGGGCATGAACGCCGTTGGTGACCACCTCGATGCGGTAGCCCGGGAACATCTCGCTGGAGACCTCCCCGTGTCGCTCCGCCACACCGTTGACGAACTTGCTGAGGTTGAGGCCCAGCAGAGTCATGTTGAGCTCGCTTTGACCGCCCAGCATCTGCAGAACGTCGTCGGGGGGAAGCGCGCCGCCGAGCAGTTGGCGGACCAGGTCGAGGGGAAAGCGGTCGTGACCGGCGGGAACCGGTGTGTGGGTCGTGAAGATGCAACGCTCGCGCACCGAATTGAAGTCCCACGACCCGGTGTGCTTCTGCTGCCTGGCGAGCAACTCCAGGGCGAGCAGCGCCGCATGCCCTTCGTTCATGTGGTAGCGCTCGATCTGATCGAGTCCCAAAGCCTCGAGCATCCGAATCCCACCGCTGCCGAGTACGATCTCCTGGCGCAACCGCTCGGCCGGAGACCCGGCGTACAGCCGGTTCGTGATCGACCGATCCCTCGGGTCGTTCTCGGCGCAGGACGAGTCCAGAAGCAGTAGCGGAACGGTTCCGCCCGACCATCCCTGGATCTCGACCCACCATGCTTCCAGCACGATTGGGCGGCCCTCGATGGTGACGGTGACCCGAGCCGGCAGCCGCGTGCAGAACTGCTCGGGCTGCCAAGCGACAGGCGCCTCGTGCTGTCGACCCGCGGTATCGATCTCCTGCCTGAAGTATCCGCCCCGGTAGAGCAGCGATACGCCCACGACCGGAAGGCGAAGATCAGCGAACGAACGCAGAGTGTCGCCAGCCAGGACCCCGAGACCGCCCGCGTAGGTTGGCATGCCCGAGTACAACGCGACCTCCATCGAGAAGTAGGCGATGCGCCGGGATCGGCTCCCGTCGGGTAGGCCATCGGATTCGTGTGGCGCGTAGCGTTCGGGGTCGGCTCGGAACAGT
>CALJUJ010000134.1 GCA_937975525.1 uncultured bacterium | reverse complement strand
GCGCAATCCGCGCAGAAAGCGGAGCTCGACGACCGCGAGCTCCTCGGCCGGCAGCGACGACAAGGCCTCGGTGACGCCGTCGACGTGCCCAACGTTCGCCGGAGCCGCGGCGCGGGTGATGCCGATCACCGTTGCCCCCACGGCGCGCTCCGACACGTCGCTGCTCTCAGCTCGTGCCCTTCTCGTGCGCCTCCCGGCTGTTGCTTGGTCACGGTTGGTCCTCACCCGATCTCCGATCTTCGCAGGGCGCGTCGCCCGTCGTCCACACGGTGACCGTTCGTTCATTTTGTTGCAACCACAAAATTCGCCGAGGATGTCCTGAATGCCGATCACCCTCGCCCACATCAACGAAGCGATCGCCGAGGCGATTCCCGACCGCGAAGCCATCGTCACCCGCGACCACCGATTCACGTGGCGCGACCTCCAACTCCGCTCGCGCCGGCTCGCGCACGTGCTGCGCGAGGCCGGACTCGGCCTGCGCCGCGAGCGCAGCGAGCTGGCGCGCTGGGAGTCGGGACAGGACCACGTCGCGCTCTACCTCTACAACGGTCACGAGTACCTCGAAGCGATGGGCGGCGCCTTCGAGGCACGCGCCGTGCCCTTCAACGTCAACGCCCGCTACGTCGACGAAGAGCTCGCCTATCTCTTCCGGGACTCCGCCGCCCGTGCGATCGTCTATCACGCCGGCTTCGCCGAACGCCTGGCGCGCGTGCTCGAGCAGATCCCTGCTCCCGTTCTGCTGCTGCAGGTCGACGACGGCACGGATCCGCCGCTCCTTCCCGGAGCCCGGCGCTACGAAGACGCGCTCGCCCAAGCCAGCGATGCGCCGCTGCCGCCGGATTGGAGCGAGGACGACCTGTACATGGTCTACACCGGAGGCACGACGGGGATGCCGAAGGGAGTCCTCTGGCGCCAGCACGACATCTTTTATGCAGCGCTCGGCGGCCGCATCCCCGGGCAACCCGCGGTGGGTGGCATCGACGAGATCGTCGACCGCGCCCGCAACGGCGGCAGCCGCCCCCTGCGCTCGCCCCCCCGCATGCGCTGTGCCCGACACTGTACCTCCTTCTGCAATCTGCCCCAGGGTGGCACGGTGGTCGTTCAGTCGAACGTGCGATCCCTCGACCCCGACGACATCTGGAGCACGATCGAACGCGAACGCGTCGTGTCGCTGTCGATCGTCGGCGACGCCTTCGCGCGTCCGCTGATCGACCAGCTCGATCGCCGGTCGTACGACCTCTCCAACCTGGTGGTCGTCGGTTCCGGCGGCGCCCTCTTCTCCCCCGACAACAAGCGCGCACTCCTGCAAAGGCTCCCGCAGCTCATCGTCGCCGACGGCTTCGGCGCCTCCGAAACCGGTGCCCAGGGCGCGACCATCACGACCGCCACGACGGAAGTCCCACCCGCGTTCAAGATGGACGAGCATACCTTGGTCCTCAGCGCCGAGCTCGATCGTGTGCTCGAGCCCGGCGACGCGGAGACCGGCTGGCTGGCGCGCAAAGGACACGTGCCGCTCGGCTACTTGGGGGACGAGGCGAAGACTCGTCGCACCTACCCGGAGGTCGACGGTGTGCGCTACGCGGTTCCCGGCGACCGGGCGCAACGCCTGGCCGATGGCGACGTTCGCGTCCTCGGTCGGGATTCGGTCTGCATCAACACCGGCGGCGAGAAGGTCTTCGCCGAAGAAGTCGAGCAGGCGCTCAAGCGGCACCCTGCCGTCTACGACGCCCTCGTCGTCGGCACACCCAGTGAGCGATGGGGTCAGCAAGTGACGGCCGTCGTCGCACTGCGCGAAGGCGCGGCGGCGACCAGCGAAGAGCTTCGCGAGGCCGCCGCCGCCGAGATCGCGCGCTACAAGCTGCCGCGCGCCGTCGTCTTCGTCCCGGCGATCGTCCGCGCCCCGAGCGGCAAGCCCGACTACCACTGGGCGCGCCGCGTCGCCGTCGAGTCTCTCACCGATTGAAGCGGAACTTTCGGTCGCGCCCAGCGTTGCACGATGGTACGAAGACCCCCGAGCCAATCGAAAGGAAACGTTGCCATGCGAATTCGCCGCACCCAGAGTACCTTCTCGCTGCTACTTCTCCTCGCCCTTGCCGTCGCTGCGAGCGGCTGCGCAACCATGCAGAACAACCCGCGGGCCGTTCGGGGAGCCGGCATCGGCGCCGCCGCCGGAGCCGGCACCGGAGCCGCCATCGGCGCCATCGTCGGCGGCAAGAAGGGAGCCGGCCAAGGCGCTGCGATCGGCGCGGTCGTGGGATTGCTCGGTGGCGGGATCATCGGCTCCTATCTCGACAAGCAAGCTCGCGAGATGGAAGCCATTCTCGCCGAGCAGGATCGTCTCCGCCGAGAGCAGGAGCGACTCACCGTCGTCATGGCGAGCGACGTGCTCTTCGATTTCGATAGCGCCCAGCTCAACCCCGGAGCCCTGCCCAAGCTGCGGCAGCTCGGCGACGTGATGCAGCGCTACCCGCGCACGACGATTCAGGTCGTCGGCCACACCGACTCGACGGGCAGCGAGCAGTACAACCTCGAGCTGTCGCGCAAGCGCGCCGCGTCGGTCGCCGACGAGCTCGTGGGCGCCGGCGTTTCGCCCGGACGCATCAGCGTGCGGGGCATGGGCGAGGCGATGCCTCTGGCGAGCAACGCGTCGGAGGCAGGCCGGTTGCAGAACCGCCGCGTCGAGATCGTCGTCAATCCGGACGAGAGCCTGCGCGAGGACCAGCAAGGCTACTGAGCGGTTCGTCGCGGCGCGCGCCGGCTTCCACGACGAGCGAATGGCCCGCACTCTTGCGAGCGCTGCCCTGGCGCTGACGCTCGTCGCCTGGTTGCGTCTGCTGCCGCTGGGCTTGCCCTTCGCGGACGATCAGGCGCGTAGCGAGGTGCGTGCCGAGATTCTCGTCGAGATCGATCCCGCTCTCGCCGGCCGTGAAGCCGAGCGTGCCCCCGTCGACCCGCGCGTCGATGCTTGGATCGCGGCCCACCCCGAGGCCGCCGACGCGCGCATTCGCGCACGTGCCGCCGAAATTCGCGAGCGCTACCGAGCACCTCCCGGCGCCGAGCCGAAACACACTTACCTGGGCGACTTCGACAGCTACCTCCGGCTCCGCCAGGCCCGCAATCTCGTCGAGTCGGGAACGATGTGCGATGCGATCGTCGACGGCGCATGTCGCAATTCTTTCGCCCACGCTCCGGTCGGTAGGTCGATGGCCTACCCGAACAGCGTCCATGCCGCATCGATCGCGGTCCTGCATCGAGCGTTCGGCGCCGTCGGCGACGTCGCCTTGCCGACGAGCGCCGCTTGGCTGCAGGCCGCCGTCGGCGTAGCCGGGGCCGGCGCCGCCTTCGCCCTCGGCCATTGGCTCGGCGGCGCGCTGGCAGGCTTTCTCGTAGCAGTCTTCACGGGCGTCGGCGGCGTCTTTCTGCATCGCAGCCTCGGGGCGGACAACGACGTCTGGAACGTGCTCCTGCCCGTCGCCATCGTCGGCTGCGCGGCAGCGGCCATCGATCGCAAGAGCCTCGCGAAAAGCGGCGCATGGGTCGTCGCCGGGGCTACGTTGTTCGCGGTCCACGCCGCGACCTGGAACGGATGGGAGCTCGCGCACATCTGGCTGACCCTCGGAGTCGTCGCCGCCGGCAGTGCGGCCATCGTCGATCATCTGCGGCGCTCCGACGTCGGCCTCGCCACCGCGATGCAACCGCTTGCGGTCGGCGTCGCCTTCCTCATCGTGGCATCGCTGTTCGTTGCCGTAGCCAGTCCGAACGCCAGCAACATCCTGCCGATCTGGGACCGGCTCGCCTCGATCGCGGTGCGGCTGGTCCCCGGCACCATTCCCCCAGGCATTCCCGACATCCGTCAGGGTTCGCTGCCCTGGCCCAATCCCTTCGCGACCGTGCACGAGCTCCAGCCCCTCGCGACGGCCACGCTCGTCGACTTCGGCCACCACACTCTCATCTTTCCGTTCGCCTGGGCTGCAGCGCCACTGCTCTGTGCCGGTCTCGCGCGCGGCGGTCGCAACGCCGCCGCCATCGCGACGGCCTGCGCCGTGATGGCGGCGTTGCTGTTCGTGCCGGCGGATACGACGGCGGTGGTTCTCGCCGGCAGCGCGATCGTCGCCGGACTCGTCGTATTCCTCCCTGCCCTTGCCATGCCGGACCGCGGACGATTGCTGCTGCTCCTATGCTGGCCCACCATGGCTGGCAGCATCCTTCTCGCCGCCGGTGCCCAACGCTATTCGATGCTCCTGTCGGCGCCGAGCGGCATCCTCCTCGGCGGCGCACTTGGCCTTTGTTTCAACCGACTGCAGCGAGGAAAACGGCCGCGCCTGCCGCAGCACGGCTGGCTCGCCCGGTTCGCCACGGCCCTCGTTGCGGCCAGCGTCTTGCCCGTCGTCCATGAAGGCTGGGCGGTGGCCACACGTCATCGTCCGGCCATGAACGACGCCTGGCATGCGACACTGAGTGCCGTGGACGAAGCGACGTCGGGTGACGCGATCGTTCATACCTGGTGGGACTTCGGCTACTGGGCGCAGTACTACGCCCGCCGCCCGACGACCATGGATGGCGCCTCGCTGCGCAGCGCCGTCCCCTATTGGACGGCGCGGGCTCTGTTGGCGCGCGATCCCGCAGAGGCTCGCGCCCTCTTGCGCATGATCCAGTGCGGCTCCGCCGCGTTCGACACGCCCGAGGAGCAACTCGGCGCCTGGCACCGCCTGCTCGCCGCCGGGCTCGATTCCGCATCGGCGGCCGCGCTCCTTCCCGAGATCGTCCGTACCGATCGCAGTCGCGCCGCCGTGCTGCTCGCCGCTCGCGGCATCGACACGGATTCCGCGCGGCGTATTCTCGCGGCAACGCACTGTGACCCGCAGCCCGGCGTCCTCGTCCTCACGGACCGGATGACCGACAGCGCCGCGTGGACGCTCGGCACGTGGAGCTTTGCCCGCGCCTTCGCTGCCGCCAACGTCACCGAGCTCGGCCGCGCCGCCACCGCTCGCGTGCTCACGGAGAGGTTCGGCTACGATGCCGAGAATGCCGCCGAGACTGCCGCCCGGGCCGAAAAGATCGAAGGCCCCGCCGAGCTGCGGCGCTTCGCCGGCCGATCCGAGGGCTACTTCACGCCGCGTTGGGTCACGTGCGACACGACGACCACCGCGGAATGGATCTGCCCGCTGTCGATCGACGTCGGCGATCGCGCTCGCCTCGCGAGCTTTCGCTTCGATCCACGACTCCCCGTGACCAGTCGGTTGGTCATGGAAGTGCGCGACCGCGCCGGGCGGATCGCCGAGCAGCGGCAGGCCGTCGGCACCCTGCTGCTCGCCAGCCGCGACCGCCTGCGTCCTCTGCGTTTCCGCGGCGCCGAGCATCCCAATCTGGCGGTCGCCATCGACACCGTGGAACGGCGCATGCTCCTCGGCACGCCGACCGCCATCGAGTCGACGTTCACAAGCCTC
>CALJUJ010000133.1 GCA_937975525.1 uncultured bacterium | reverse complement strand
TCGCCGCCGGCCGCGGGCCCCTGCCGACGCGCCCCCACCGGGCGCCGTGGCGCACGCTCGTCGTGATCCCGACGTACAACGAAGCCGGCAACGTCGAGGCGATCGTGGAGGCCGTGCACGCCTACCTGGACTGCGACGTGCTGATCGTCGACGACGGCTCGCCCGACGGCACCGGCGCCATCGCCGACCGCATGGCGGCGGCGGACCCGCGCGTCGCGGTGCTGCACCGCTCGGGCAAGCAGGGGCTCGGCACCGCCTACATCGCCGGCTTCCGCCACGCGATCGCGAACGACTACGAGCGCGTGTGCGAGATGGACGCCGACTTCAGCCACGCGCCGTGGGACCTGCCGCGCCTCGTGCACGCGTCCGAACGCGCGCACCTCGTCATCGGCAGCCGCTACGTCGAGGGCGGCTGCACCGTCGGCTGGGGACTGCGGCGCCGGCTCCTGTCGCGCGGCGCCAACCTGTACGCCCGGATGGTGCTGTCCTCGGGCGTTCGCGACAACACGGCCGGGTTCCGGTGCTTCCACGTCGACGCGCTCCGGCAGCTCGACCTCGACGCGGTGCACGCGCAGGGCTACGCGTTCCAGATCGAGATGGCGTTCCGCATCGTGCGGCGGGGCTTCGAGGTGCGCGAGATCCCGATCCACTTCGTCGACCGCCGGGTCGGCCAGTCCAAGATGGACGGCAGGATCGCGCGTGAAGCCCTGCTGCTGGTCCCGCGGCTGCGGCGCCGCGTGCCGAGGCGGCCCGCCGGCGGCTGACGGCGGCTGACGGCGCGCGCTCGCCGGCTCAGCCGCAGCTGCCCGCGGCGATGCGCTCCTGCTCGATGTCGTTGAGCATCTGCTCGGTCACGTCTCCCGTCGGATAGACGCCCTCGAAGCAGGCCTTGCAGAACTGCAGGTCGCGATTGCCCGCAGCGCGCACGGACTCCTCCATCTCCTCGATGCTCTGATACAGCACGAGGTCGGCGCCGAGCTCGCTCGCGATCTCCTCGTCGCTGCGACCCCGGGCCACGAACTCCCGCTTGGTCGACATGTCGATGCCGTAGAGACACGGGTAGAGCAGCTTCGGCGAATACGACGCGAGATAGACCCGCTCCGCGCCCATCTGCCGCGCGATCTTCACGATCTGCCGGCTCGTGTTGCCGCGCACGATCGAGTCGTCGAGCACGATCACGCGCTTGCCCTCGAACTCGGCGCGGATCGGATTGAGCTTCGCCCGGATCGTCGCCTGGCGCGCCTTGTCGTTCGGCATGATGAACGTCCGGCCGACGTAGCGGTTCTTGACGAATCCCTCGCGACACGGCAGCCCCAGCTCTTCGGCCATCGTGACCGCGGCCGTGCGGGCCGACTCCGGCACCGGGATCACGACGTCCGCCTCGAGCCCGGTCTCGCGGAAGCGCCGCGCCATGCGGCGGCCCATCTCCATGCGCGCTTCGTGCACCGAGGCGCCGTCGAGGATCGCGTCGGGCCGCGCGAAGTAGACGTATTCGAAGATGCACGGACGGTGCGGCTTCCCGCCGACCTTGCGGAAGTGCGGCACCCGGTCGGCGCCGATCCACAACAGCTCGCCGGCCTCCAGGTCGCGAACGATCTCGTAGCCGGCGACGTCGAGCACGACGGACTCGCTGGCGACGGCGTAGGACACCCCTTCGGCCGTCTCACGCCTGCCGAAGATGCAGGGCTTGATGCCGAACGGATCACGGAAGGCATACATGCCGGCCGCCGTGATGCCGACGACCGAGTAGGCGCCCTTCACGCGCGCGAACACCTCGCGCACCGCGACCTCGACGTCGCCGACCTCGATCGAGTCCAGCCCGCGACGCATCAACGCGTCCGCGAACACGTACAGCACCGCCTCGAGGTCACAGCTGCTACCGAGGTGGATGCTGCGCTGGGCGAAGTAGGTCCGCTTCAGCTCGTGGAAATTCGTGACGTTGCCGTTGTGCGCCATCGCCACGCCGACCGGGTAGTCGAGCCAGAACGGCTGCACGTCGGTGTCCTCGCCGACGCCGACCGTCGGGTAGCGCACGTGGCCGACGGCGAGGTTGCCTCGCAGCCGCTGCAGGTGCTTCTCCTGGAACACCTCGCGCACGAGGCCGAGCCCCTTCTTGGCCTGGAACTTGTCCTTGAACGTCACCGCGCCGGCGGCGTCCTGGCCGCGGTGCTGGATGGCGACGAGGCCGTTGATGACGTCCTGGATGGCGTCGGTGTCGGGCGGACCGAAGATCGAGATGAAGCCGCACATCGAGGGCGGCGAGCTTACCATCCCGGACCCGATGGCGAACCTGTGCAACCTCGACGGCTCCGTCGTGACCGAGGCCGACGCGCGTATCCCGGTGCTCGACCGCGGCTTCCTGTTCGGCGACTCGGTCTACGAGGTGGTGCGGACCCGCGGCGACGTACCCTTCGCCTGGCCGGAGCACTGGGCGCGGCTCCGCGCGTCGGCGGCGGCGATCGGGCTCGAGCTCGGGCTCGACGAGGCGACGGTCGCCCGGCGGGTCGCCGAGACGCTGGCCGCCGCCGACCACGGCGACAGCTACGTGCGGCTGATCGTGACGCGCGGCACGGGCGAGGCGCCGAACATCGACCTCGCCTACGCGACCGCGCCGGCGCGCTGGGTCGTGATGGTCAGGCCCCTGCAGGCCAGCGACGGCCGCCCCGCGCGCGTCGCGCTGGTCGAGCGCTTGCGCAACGACCGGCGCGCGCTCGATCCGGCGACGAAGAGCGGCAACTACCTCAACAACGTGCTCGGACTCGCCGAGGCGAAGGCGCGCGACGCCACGGACTGCCTGATGCTCAACGCGACCGGGCACGTGACCGAGGCGTCGACGTCGAACGTCTTCGTCCGCCTCGGCGGCGTGTTCTACACCCCGCCGCTCGCCGACGGGCTGCTCGCCGGAGTCACCCGTGGCCTGTTGCTCGCCGCGCTTCCCGTGCACGGCGAGCAGGTCGCGGAGCGCTCGTTGACCGCCGACGACCTGCGCGCCGCGGAGGAGATGTTCTTGTCGAGCACGCTGCGCTCGATCGCGCCGGTCACGCACCTGGACGGCCGCGCGCTGCACGGCGGCGCACCCGGGCCTGCGACCTCGCGGCTGATCCCGGCCTTCCAGCGCTACGTCGACGAGCGCCTCGAACGGCTCGACGCGCCGCAATGGCGCCGATTGGTCGGCTGAGGGGGCGCCCCGCTCAGCTGGCGAGGGCGTCGCTGAGGATGTCCTGGATGCGCTCCAGGGCCTTGCGATAGCGCGTCTTGTCCTGCTCGCTCGACTTGACCGCGGCGACGATGCCCTCGATCGTGCCGTCCATCCCGGGCGCCGACGCCGTCTTGCGCGGCCGGCCGGGACCGCGGCGGGCGGGTGCGGCCTTGGCGACGCGCGCCTTGGCGGCCTTGCCCTGGCCGCGCGGCGCCTGCTTGACGATGCCCAGCATCGCCTGGGCGCGGCCGTACATGATCGGGTAGATCTTCAGTCGCTTCTTGCCTGCCGCCTTGGCGAGGTCGGCGTAGGTGGTCTTCGGGTTGCGCTTCAGCGTCGCGACGATGAACTCCATCGCCGGGTTGGATTTCTTCTTGGCGGCCATCGGGTCGGTTCCGTTCTGCTTGGGCCCGCCCTCATTGGCGGGCCGTGGGATCATTGCTGAATCAGCAATGATCCGCAAATCCGAAATCCCCTTTCGCCGCTCTTCGCGTCATTTGTCGCGCGATCGCTCGACGGCCCACGACTCTCCGGGGGCCAGCACGACCGACGGCCACGGCAGCAGCGATCGCTGCAGCGCGTGCAGGTCGCGCAGCGCGACGCGACGGGTCTGCGGGTGCGACTGGCAGACGAACGCGTCGTCGAGCACGACGAGGCCGGGGCGCACCGCCTCGGCGATCGCCACGATCTCGACGTTGCGCGGCGACGCGACCAGGACGTCGGCGCCGGCCGAACCCACGCTCTCCGCGGCGGTGAGCGTCGGCCCGACGACGAGCACCGTCGGGCCGTCCGCCAGCTCCACCCGGTAGCTGCAGTCGTACGGCACCGCGCCGTCGTCCCGCGGCGCGCCCAGCGCGAACACCTGCGTGCCGGACGGCTGTCCGTAGCTCCTGCCGAGCTCGACCAACGGCATCTTCTCCATCGTCACGACGGGCAGATGGAACACGATGTGGGTGAACACCGGCCGCGCGGGCTCGGCCGCGAACATGCGCACGAGCAGCTGATCGTTGCGGCGCGTCATGTCGAGCGGCTGCGTCAGCAGGCAGAACTCGGCGCCGCCCCACAGCCACTCCGCGAGGTCGTTGCCGGCCGGGTCGACGACGAAGGCCTGGCTGCTGCCACGCACGAGCCAGCCGCCCATCGGCAGCCGGAACAGCCGCGCCGCTCCGGCGGGCACCGGGTCCTGCGCGAGCGTCGACACCGAGCGCAGCCGTTCGCGCCACCACCCCGGCAGGCCTCTGGCCATCAGCCCGGCGACCTCGCGGTTCATGCGGCGGTGGATGCGCTGGTGCAGCTCCAGGTAGTCGACGCGCGGCATGCGCTCGCAATGCCGGTCGATCTGCTCGAGCAGCGCCAGGCGCTCGAGGCCGCCGACCTCGGGAGGCGTCAGCGTGCCGTCGTAGACGGCGGGCGGGTGCTCGGCGAGGCCGGTGATCAGGTCGCGCCAGTGCTCGACGGGCTCCGTCGGCGGCTCGGCGACCGACGGCTTCGGCGGGAACTCCGGCACGACGCCCTGCAGCGCCGCGTCGTCCGCGACGAGCATCACGCTGCCGAGCAAGCCCGGATCGACGACCGGGCCGAGGCCGAAGGTCCAGCCGAGCCGGGTCTGCGGCATCGGGTCGGTGCTCTCGTCGAAGTCGTTGACGACGATCTGCATGTCGACGCACAGGCCGACCTTCGCGGTGCGCCCGGGCGGCAGGATCTCGGACCACGGGATCCGCGCCTCGTGCGTCGTGAGCCCCTGCTCCTTGTCGTGCAGCACCACCATCCGGGCCGCCTGCGGGTCTAGCACGCGCGCCGTGCCGCGCAGCCGGTCCCACTGCACGACCTCGCGCCCGTTCTCGTCGGCCAGCCAGAACTCGCGGTCCTCGCGCCGGCCCGGGTCCGGTCCGTTGGAGCGCGTGTCGCGGTCGGGGTCGAAGGTCAGCACCACCGAGTCGGCGGCGGGGATCTCGGTCAGCATCAGCGTGTTGGCGTCGAGCGCGCGATGCCATTCGTCGCGCACCGTGCACGCGACGTAGATCGCCTCCTCGTCCCACATCAGGAACGCGACCGCGCTCGCGTCGCGCGGGCCGCGCCACGCGCCCTGGCCGGTGCCGGACAGCTGCCGCCGATCGTCGAGCCGCAGCGCCGGGAGCCGCGGCCAGTCGATCAGCGAACCGTCGATCGCGATCTCGCGGTCGCCGCGGGGCAGCACGACGGCCTGCGGCAGCAGCATCGGCTGCAGCGGCGCGGGCGGGTCCTGCGCGAGGGCGTCGCGCGGGGCGAGGCACAGCGGCGCGAGCACGGTCAGCAGCAGACGATTCATCGTTCCTGGATCCTTCGCAGACTGAGGTAGTTGAGCACGGCGTGGGCGGTCGTCGAACCGAGCAGGCCGAAGCCCTGCTGGACCATCAGCCCGAGCACGAGCGCGTGCGCGAGCGTGAACGCGAGCCAACGCAGGCCACCGACGCTGCTATTCAGGATCGCGTAGGCGGCAACCGATCCGACGAGCCCGAAGGCGTCCTGCACGGCCAGACGGAAGAAAAGCTCCTCGGCGACCGCCGCGACCAGCACGAACGCGATGCCGACGGCCTCACCGGTGCGCGCGAACAGCCGCCCGGCGGTCGACGACAGCTCCTGCAGGCCCCGGTGGCGGGCGGCGAGCCGGGCGACGATCCACGCCGCGCCGGGCCCGACCCCGAGGCTCTTCAACGCCGCCGCGGCCTTGCTCGAACGGGCGTTCATTTCACTGTATGTGAATTCCCGCCCCTCGAAAATCAGGCCAACGGCACCGGGCGCCGGCGCCACCTGGTCGCGGATCA
>CALJUJ010000132.1 GCA_937975525.1 uncultured bacterium | reverse complement strand
AGGCACGTGCGCGTCGACGCGAGCAGATCGACGTCGAGCAGAGCGACGTCGACCGCTTCGTCGAAGTCGGCGAGCGTGTCCGCGAACCATCCCTTGCGATAGTCGACGACCTCGGGTGCGCCGTAGTGGGCGATGGTCCGCTGCACCTCGCGCAGCCGGCCGCGAAAGGCGCCGCGGCGAAACACCATCCGGCGCCCCAGCAAGTCCTCGTGACACTCGTCGTTGGCGGGCATGCCGCGAAACGAGTCGAACGCGAGAAGCCTGCCCCCGGCGCGGTGCACGACGAGAGACAGCTTGGCCGTGCTCGCGCCTTTGGCGATGCCGCACTCCACCACGGTCAATCCGGGTCGGTGCGCGAGCTCGAGAATCGCCGTGGCGACTTCCAGGATCTGCGCTTGGGAATGGTAGGCGCGCACATGATTGGTGATCTCGACGAAGCGTGCGATCCAACCGAGCCGCTCCCGCAGAGGAAGGGTCAACGGCAGCTCCGCGCGCAGAAATCGAACGATCGCGCTTCGGTCGCGTTGGAGGAGGAACATGAGCGATTGCACCTTGCGGTACGCGGTGCCGCGCCCGCGGCGTAGCCAGCGGGATGGTTTCGCAGCGACCTTCACCGACCCGACGCTCATGCGCGATCCGCGACCCGCCGGGGCAGCGCTTCGAACCAGTCGAGGATCGCGACGTTCTCGGAGCGCGGATAGGTGTGCGAAAGATCGGCGATCTCTCGATAGGTGACGGCAGCGCCGGAGCGCTCGAGCGTGTCGCGAGCGAGGCGCGCCATGGTCACCGGGAAGAGAAAATCGAGGGCTCCGTGCACCAGGTAGATCGGTACGTTCGCCGCTCGTTCGAGGTTGCCGACGAGCTCGTTGGCGGGATGCAGGACACCACACAGCGGCGCGATGGCGCGATAGACGGTGGGATGGGCGAGGCCGTAGAGGATCGCGAACGTCGCCCCGTCCGAGAGACCCGTGAGCAGTAGACGGTGCTCGTCGATGTGGTAGTTGCGCCCGAGCCAGGTCAGGATCTGCAGAAGGCCGCGGTCGTCCTCTTCGTTCCACGTCTCGCCCCGCGACTGAGGCGCCACGACGATGTACCCGCGACTGCGCGCCTCGCGCACCCAGGTCCATAGGAAGTCGCGCCCGCTTCCCGAGCCGCCGTGCAAGGCGACGATCACTGGCCAGAGTACGGCGGGCGCGTAGGTCTCGGGTACGTAGAGCGAGAAGCCGCCATGGTGGCCGCCGCGTGAGACGTGCACTACCCCAGTGGGAGCGCGGCTCGCGTCTCCTGGCTGGGCCGCTGCGTCGACGACGTCGTAGCCAGGGAGATCCCAGAAACCATGCAGCGGCGCCAGCGGTTCGCGCAGCTGGTAGAAGATCTCCTGGGCGACGGCGATCTCGTGCATGCCTTCGAGAAGCTTGGGGATGCGGGCGGTCAGTGGCAGGTCGCTGGCACCCGTCCACGCCGCGAACGCGTTCTCGACGGCTGCGAAACCAGCGTCGAAGCGTTCCGCGAATTTGCGCATCGATTCGCCGGGAGGGTTCGCGCCGAGGGCGGCGCGCGCCGCGGCGAGGGAATCGCTGAAGCGATCGCGGCCGTCCTCCGCGATGGCCGCGAGGCGATCCGGCGCAAGCCGCTCGCCGCTTGCCTCCATCCAGGTGAGGAACTCCCGCGCGGTATGAGCGGCACGGTAGAGGGCTTCGACGAAGCGTCGGTCGCTGTCCGATGCAGCCATGGCTCCAAGAGTATGCGGTTCCGACTCAGGATGGCAGTCGCCGAGAAGGTGGCGGGCGTTCGTGCCGGTGGGTCGCCGGCGGACGCGGCCGCTTCCGCCGGCGTGACACGAGCGCGCTCAGTGCGCCAGGCCAGCAGCGACGATCTTCTTCAGCTGATCCACCGCGTCGCCGACTGGTAGATCAGATGCCTCGGCCTGATCGCGCTGCTCGCGCTCGTAGACTCCCCGGCCGCGCCCCTTGCCACCCACGGTCACCCGCAGCGGTACGCCGAGCAGGTCGGCGTCCTTGAACTTGACGCCCGGGCGTTCATCGCGGTCGTCGAGGATCGCTTCGATCCCTGCCCCTTGCAGCTTGCCGTACAGATCTTCTGCGGCCGTGCGCATGCGTTCGTCGGCCCACTTCACCGGCACGATCTGCACATGTGCCGGCGCGATCGGCATCGGCCAGAGAATCCCGTTGGCATCGTTGTACTGCTCGACAGCCGCTGCCGCCGTGCGGGTGACGCCGATGCCGTAGCAGCCCATCTCCATGGGCTTTTCCCGTCCGTCGGCGTCGAGGAACATCGCCTTCATCGCCGTGCTGTACTTCGTGCCGAGGTAGAAGATGTTGCCGACCTCGATGCCGCGGTGGCTGTCGAACGCGCCGTTCTCGCAGCGCGGGCAGCGGTCGCCCGCGCGTGCCAGCCGGAGATCGGCGAACGCCAAGTCGCCGAGGTCGCGCTGCTGGTCGAAGCCGACGAAATGGTGGTCGGTCTCGTTCGCGCCGATCACGCCGCCGGTGATGCCGCGCACGGCGTGGTCGGCGAGCACGCGTACCGGTCGCTTCCATTGGAGGGGCCCCGCGAACCCGATCTCGGCGCCGGTGCTTGCCTCGACGACGCTCGCCTCGGCCAGCTGTACCCAGGCGACGCCGAGCGCATTGCGTAGCTTCACGTCGCTGAGCTCGTGGTCGCCGCGCACCAGCGCCGCCATGGTCTCGCCCTCGCTGGTCGTGAACAGCAGGGTCTTCACGAAGCGCTCGGGTGGCTCGGAGAGGAAAGCGGCGACGTCCTCGACGGAGCGCTTGCCGGGAGTGCGGATCTTCTTGAGCGTCGCCGCGGGCGCAGCCGGTAGCACGTCTGAATCCGCGCGCCCGATCTCGGCCTTCTCGACGTTCGCCGCGTACTCGCACTGGGTGCAGCTGACGATGGCGTCCTCGCCGGAGTCGGCGAGAACTTGAAACTCGTGGGCGCGCCGTCCGCCGATGGCGCCCGTGTCCGACTCCACCTGCCGGGTGTCGAGACCGCAGCGGCGAAAGATCCGCCGGTAGGTGTCGGCCATGAGCTGGTACTCGCGATGGCAGTCGTCGGCGTCGACGTGAAAGGAATACGCGTCCTTCATGAGTAACTCGCGCCCGCGCATCAGACCGAAACGCGGGCGGACCTCGTCCCGGAACTTCGTCTGGATCTGGTACAGATTGATCGGCAGGTCTCGGTAGGAGCGCACGTCGCGGCGGACCAGGTCGGTGACGACCTCTTCGTGGGTTGGTCCGAAACAAAATTCCCGGTCGTGGCGGTCCTTGATGCGCAGCAACTCGCGACCGTAGTGCTCCCAGCGCCCGCTCTCCTGCCACAGCTCGGCCGGACAGACGGCTGGCATCAGGATCTCCTGGGCGCCGGCGCGGTCCATCTCCTCGCGCACGATCTGCTCCACCTTGCGGACCACGCGCCAGCCGAGGGGTAGAAAATCGTAGATGCCGCGCGCGATCTGGCGGATCATGCCGGCGCGGACCATCAGCTTGTGGCTGACGACCTCGGCGTCGGTGGGGTCCTCCTTCAGAGTCGGGATGAGGGTCTTGGTGTAGCGCACCGGCGGAACTTAGATGCGGCGTCGGAAGCGGTCAAGCTGATGCTCTCGCCGCGATACGGCTCTCACCGGCGACCGTCGAGCCAGAGGCTCTTCAAGTAGTCGTCGCCGGCGAAGTCGTCCGGCATCGGCTCCCAGGAGCGTCGCTCGAAACATGTCCCCGCTGCGCGTAGGCCGTCATCCACTTGCTCGGCAAAGGCACGGCGCCCTTGCCGGTGCGTATTGGCACAGAGCAACAGCCAGCCGCCCGGAGCGACGACGCGCGCCGCAAGGGCGACGAGCGCTGCGTAGTCCTTTTCGACGCGGAACACCTTCTGCTTCGTTCCGCGCGAGAAGGTCGGTGGGTCGACGACCACGCCGTCGAATCGTCGCCCTTTACGCGCAAAGGCGGCGAGCCAATCGAATGCGTCCCCCTTGATCCAGAAGTGTGCCTTCACGTCGATGCCGTTGTGGGCGAAGTTGCGCCGGCCCCAGTCCAGGTACGCTTGGTGCAGATCGACACTGGTGGCGACGGCACCGGCCGCGGCCGCAGCCACCGAGAAGCTGCATGTGTACGCGAACAGGTTGAGCACCCGGTCGCCCACGTGCGCACGCCGCTGCACCGCGCCCCGGTTGTTCCGTTGATCGAGGAAGAGCCCGCAGGAATAGCCCGAGCCCGGACGAACCTCGAACCGCAGGCCGTCCTCGTCGACGACCGTGGCAGCGATGTCGTCCCCGGCGAGCAGATACGGTGCGCCCTTGTCGTGCTTTTCGAGTGGCCGGACCCACAAGGACCGGCATCCCGCGCGGCCCACGGCCACCTTCCAGGGCTCGACCTCCGCCTGTCCGTCGGTGCTCAGGATCCAGACGGGCCCGAAGCGCTCGATGGTGACGACGTCCGCGCCTGCTACTTCCGCGGGTCCCGACCAGTGCCGAGTCGCGTCGGCAGATACCTCCGCTTCTTCTCGCTCGACGACGTCGAGCCATGCGCGGATACGATGCGAGTCCATGCGCGCGCACTAGCACGATCGCACGGCGCGGTCGCATTGGCTTTGCCCGCGATCGAGCCTGGCGTAGAGTGCGGCATGGCCGATGAGATTCCGTTCACGCCGTTCGACGAGGACGGCGG
>CALJUJ010000131.1 GCA_937975525.1 uncultured bacterium | reverse complement strand
TGCGACCCGGCGAGACGTTGCTCGTCCTCGGCGCCGCGGGCGGCGTCGGCCTGGCGGCGGTCGAGCTCGGCAAGCAGATGGGGGCGCGGGTCATCGTGGCCGCATCTTCCGACGAGAAGCTCGCGGTTTGCCGCGAGCACGGCGCCGACGAGACCATCCAGTACGAGCGCGAGGACCTCAAAGCGCGTGCCAAGGAGCTCACCGGCGGGCAGGGCGTCGACGTCGTGTACGATCCCGTCGGCGGGGCCTACTCGGAAGCGGCGCTGCGCGCCATCGGCTGGGAGGGACGCTTCCTGGTGATCGGATTCGCCGCCGGAGACATTCCGAAGATCCCTCTGAACCTCACGTTGCTGAAGAGCTGCGACGTGCGCGGTGTCTTCTGGGGCGCGTTCGTCATGCGCAATCCGCAGCGCCACGCCGAGCATGTCGCCGAGCTCATGGACTGGTTCCACGCGGGCAAGATCAAGCCGCGCATCTGCGCCCGCTACCCGTTCGCCGACGTCGCGCGCGCGCTGCGCGACATCGCCGAGCGCAAGGCGACCGGCAAGGTCGTGCTCGTGCCGCCGAGCGCCGCCTGATCAAGAGAGCCCGCGCGCGATGGCGGCCATGCCGGCGAGCGCCGAGAGCGCGAGCACGGCTCCGCGCACCGCATCGGCCGGCAAGCGCGCCGCGCCCCAACGCGAGGCGAGCACGCCGGCGAGCGCAGCCGGAATCAGCAGCGCGCCGAGCGTCGCTTCCACCACGCCCAGGCGTCCGGCCAGCCGCAGCGTCACCAGGCTGACCACGTTGCTCGTCAACAACAGGGGCGCGAGTGTGCCGCGCAGCCGCGACGCGGCGGAGTGTTGGTAGAGCAACGCCAGCGGCGGTCCGGGGATCGAGGCGGTCGTGCTCATGAATCCGGCGAGCACCGTCGCCAACAGCACGTTGCGCGGCCGCGGCGTCAGACGCAGGCCGGCGAGGCTGAGCGCGACCGCTACGAGCACCAGCACCCCGAACACGAGCGGCAGCATCTCGGCGGGCGCGGCGACCAGAAACGCACCGCCGCAGGCGCTACCGACGACCAGCCCGGGCAGGCCGAAGCGGAGGCCGGCCAGGTCCATGGAGCTACGCTCGCGCACGGCGACAACCGAAGTCACCGCGACACCGGCGATGATCAATGGCGCCGGGACCAGCGTCGGATCGATCAAGACGAGGATCGGGCCTGCGGCCAGCGCCATCCCGAAACCGATCGAACCCTGCACGAACGAGCCGGCGAGAATGGCGGCGCAGGCGCAGGCGGTCTCGAGCGGCGACAAGGGCATCCGGCCCACCTAGCGAACGACCCGACACGACGCAAAGCGCAACTCGACGCGCGCGATCGTCTTGGTCTATGGACCAGCGAACACGAACGACACGGCGAGGAGAGCGCGATGGAACTCGAGGGCAAGGCAGCGATCATCACCGGCGGCGGAACGGGGGTTGGACGGGCGACGGCGCTGGCGCTCGCGCGCGCCGGCTGCTCGGTCGCGATCAACTATTCGCGATCGCAGGACGAGGCGGAAAAGACCGCGGCCGAAGTGGCGGCGCTCGGCGTCGGCGCCGTCGCCGTGCAGGCCGACGTCGCCGACGACGGAGCCTGCCGGCGCTTCGTCGACCGCGCCGTGGCCGAGCTCGGGCGGCTGGACGTGCTCGTGAACAACGCCGGCACGACGTCCTTCGTCGGCCATGCCAACCTCGATGCCGTCACCGACGAGATGTGGGAGCGCATCCTCGGCGTCAATTTGCGCGGTCCCTTCTACATGGCTCGCGCCGCCCAGCCGGCGCTCCGGGAGTCGGGCAACGCCGAGGTCGTCAACGTGTCGAGCATCGCCGGGCTGGTCGGCGTCGGCAGCTCGATTCCGTACTGCGCGTCGAAGGCGGCGCTCAACAACATGACGCTGACGCTGGCGCGCGTCCTCGCGCCCGAGGTGCGGGTCAACGCCGTCTGCCCCGGCTTCATCACCGGGCGCTGGCTGAAGGGCGGTCTCGGCGATGCCTACGAGCCGGTCAAAGAGTTCTATACCCAGAAGGCCCTCCTCAAGCGGGTCTGCGATCCGGAAGACGTCGCCGCGGCCATCCTCGGAATCGTCGCCGGGTCCGATCTGATGACCGGCCAGGTGATCACCGTCGACGGCGGCCAGACGCTGATCGAGGCGTGAAGCCATGTCCGTCTCGGCAATGATCACGGACGATCCGGGCGCGGCTCGGCCGCGGGTGTTCGGCACCCCGGGCGAGATCGCGGCGGGATTGTTCCTGCACCCTGCGTTCGTCAACACGTACGCGATCGAGACACCGGACGGCTTGCTGTTGGTCGATCCCGGACTCGGCGTGAGCAGCGATGGCGTGCATGCTGCCGTTCGCCGCTGGAGTAGCGCACCGCTGACGGCTGCCGTCTATACGCACGGACACGCCGATCACGCGTTCGGTCTGCGGGCGTTCCTGCGTGCGGGCGATCGTCCGCAGATCATCGCCCAGGAGAACTGCCCGCGGCGTTTCGCGCGCTACCAGCTGACGCACGGCTGGAACGCACGCATCAACCAGCGCCAGTTCAGCCTGCCGGAGCCCATCTTCCCGAACCGGTTCGATTGGCCGACGCTGACCTTCCGCGATGCTCTCGTCCAGCGTTTCGGCGATCTGGAGGTGCAGTTCCACGCCGCCAAGGGTGAAACCGACGACCACTGCTGGGTGTGGGTCCCCGAGCGCCGGATGCTCTTCACCGGCGACCTGATCATCTGGATGGCGCCGAACTGCGGCAATCCGCAGAAAGTGCAGCGCTATCCTCTCGAATGGGCCGAGGCGCTCGAAGCCATGGCGGCTCTCGATGCGGAGTGGCTCTGCCCCGGTCACGGACTCGTCGTTCACGGTCGCGAAGCAGTCCGCACCGTGCTCGGCGAGACGGCGCGCTACCTCCGCGTCATCGTCGAGCAGGTCCTCGACCGCATGAACGCCGGCGAGACGCCGGAAGCGATCTTTCATGCCGTCGAGCCCGACCCCGAGCTGGCCAGGCGACCGTACCTCGGCGCGTTCTACGATCATCCGAAGTTCATCGTGCGCAACCTTCTTCGCCTTTGGGGTGGTTGGTGGAACGGCAACGCCGGCGACCTCCTCCCGGCGACGCACGAAGCCCAGGCGGCGGAGATCGCCGGGCTCGCCGGCGGAGCCGACGCGCTCGTGCGACGCGGTCGTGACCAGCTCGCGGCCGGCGAGCTCGAGCTCGCAGCGCACCTCGCCGAGTGGGCGACGCGCGCAGCCCCCGAACTCCGCGCGGCGCAGGAGCTCAAGCGCGACGTCTACGACCGGCGCTGGGATGTCGAAGGCTCGCTGATGGCCAAGGGCATCTACCGCGCTGCCGCCAACGACGCTCGGCGGGCGCTGGGCGAGGAGCCGCTGCCGCCGGCGAGCGGCATGTCGTTCGGGACGCAGGAAAGCTGATGCCGGCGGCGCCGGTCAGCCGGCGTGCTCGTCGAAGTACGCTTGCAGGCCCTTGGCGAGATCCTCCATGTTCGGCGTCAGCAAGGCGACGACGAACTTCTCGACCTGCGGCGCCAAGCGCGAGCCGAGGAAGGTCGGGATCCCGGGCAACTTGTCGGCGTGGATGACGAGGTCGCCGCCGACGCGTACCCGCGTCGCCGCGTCCTCGTCGCCCGGATAGGGCTCGAAGTAGTTGGTGCCACTGCATTCGTAGAAGGCCGACATCGTCGTCGACATCTGCCAATCGACTCGGTACTCGTCGGGCTTCCAGAGTGCGGTGTCGATCCAGCCCATCGCCTCGCGTGAAACGAATGGTCGCAGCGCCGACGGTACGTTGCTCGCGGCGCCCTGCCAGTAGCGCACGATGCGGATCCGGCCGTCGGGCAGCTCCTCGCGCTCGCGCTGCTCGATGCTCTCGACGTTCGGCAGGAACGGAACGATCTCTTCCATCCGATCGATCATCAGGTCGAGGACCTTCTGTGCCGGATGCGAGACTTTGCTGGATTTGCTGAATTTCATGCGAGTTCCCCAGAAGCGGATGGAAGGCCGCTAGTTACCGTGGTCGGTCGGACGCGGCAAGTCGCGGTGCCAACGGGAAGCATCCCGGCCGCTCCCTGCGCCTTCGGCGGCGGCAGCCAAGCCGAGGTACCCCTGCCAGCGGCTCGCGCAAGATATGCTCAGGGTGTGATCTGCAGGCCGAAGAAGACCTGCGCGGCGGCCAGCAGCAGCGCGGCCGCACCGAGCCAGGGATGGACTTCACGGATCCACGGCACGTGCATCCGCCGCGCCGTCACCCAGGCGCCGGTCAAGGCGAGCACCAGCAGAATGCCGAACCGGAAATGCTCGCTCGCCGCGACCTCCAGGTCGCGACGCAACGCCCACGTCGTCACGATCCCCGTCACCCAGGTGGCGAGCACGAGTGCGTAGGCAAGCGGCGCCCAGCGTGCGTGGCGGGGGAGCAGCGCCCGTGCGCGCCGCGGCTGGTTGCGCGCACGCAAGCCGAGGCTGCCGACCCACACGAGGAGCGCCAACACCACGGCCGCACTGATCGGGTGGAGGTAGTTCAGCACCGCCACAAGCCGTCTCGAAGCACTTCGGTCGCGTGGTCGACCGCGGCGGGTTCGAGCGTCAGCGGCGGCGCCAGCCGCACGACGGTGTCGCGGTGCAAGGTCCAGTTCAAGATCAAGCCGTTCGCGAAGCAGTGGCGCGTGAAGCGCCGTGTCGCCTCGGGCGTCTCGAGCTCGAGACCGATCAGCAGCCCGCGGCCGCGTACGGAGCGCAGCACGCCGCCGACGTCGGTGGCGAGATCGTGGCGCCAAGCGTCGCCTACCCGCGCCGCCCGTGCAGGCAAATCGTCGCGCAGCATCACCTTGAGCGCAGCTAGCCCTGCCGCGCAACTGACGGGGTGGCCGCCGAACGTCGTGACGTGCGCGAGCGGCGGGTCGTGGGAAAGCGTCGCCATGACGTCCGCGCTGCCGATGAAGGCGCCGAGCGGCATGCCGCCGCCGAGAGCTTTGGCGAGCACGAGCAGGGCGGGTGTGACCCCCCAATGCTGTGCCGCGAACAAGTACCCAGTGCGCCCG
>CALJUJ010000130.1 GCA_937975525.1 uncultured bacterium | reverse complement strand
TCATGCCCAACTCCGTCAGACGTTGCCGGGAGTTGGCGATCAACTTCTCCTGCGAAGTGCTTTTCGTGCTCGAGAAAGTGAAGCCATACACGTCGCGCGGGCTGTACTTCTACCAATCGGTCCAAGCACCAACCCCCGAGCTGGTCACCTTCAAGAAGAGCCTTCGCTACAATCTCCAACTCGACCGGGCCGGGAACATGTTGGCCTACTTCAAGTAGATCGGCGACGACATCGCGCTCCCCCTACCCCGCCACATTCTGGATCGCCGAGGCTCGACGGGCGCGGTTCGCTTCGCCTTCGCCTTCGCGAATGACGCGGTCGACACGCGAGCTAGAACGGTAGTCGTACGGTAGTAGTTCGGCAGGGACTCGACCTGCGCGGCCCGCTTACCCTGGTCTCATGGACAAGCGAGACCACGAACGGCCGGTGGGTCCACCGGACCGAACGAAGCCGAGCGGCCCGCCACCGCTCCATCTGCCCTCGACGAGAGCCTTCGTCGTGCGCTTTGCGGACCATGCCGATCTCGCGACCGGCGCGGTCGTCGGCCGTATCGATCACGTCGCGAGCGGCAACAGCAGCCGCTTCTACTCGGCCTCGGAGCTGCTCGAGTTCCTTCGACTCACCCTTGCCGCCCCGGTGCCGGCAGCCCTGGAGGCACGGACGCCAGGCACCGCTGAGCGTGACCAATCCCGGCATTCGTCGTCGACCTTCGAGCTCTCGCAGGCATCGGCGCGAGCGAGTCCGTCAGCCCGCCCCGGCGACCGAAGTGCATCAACGACCAAGCCATCGACGATCAACAAAGGAGAAAAACCATGACACGTCCCGCAGTGACGAAGATCCTCATCACCTTGGCGTTTTCCGCAGCAACCCTTTCGCTCGACAGCACCGCCAGTTTCGGCGCCGTCGAGCAGCAGACGAAACGAACGGCTCGATGCCACCGCCATCTGTCCACGAGTGCCGCGGAGCACATGCGCGATAGCGCCAAGGCGTTCAACCGGTGCCACACGGCGCAAATGCTCGGCAAGCTCCCCGCCGCACCGACACTCGACTGCAACGACGTCTCGACGTGGGCTGCTGGCGGGTTCCAACGAGGCCTGGACCTCCTGGAACGCAAGGCGCAACGCATGACCCGACGCACCGCGGGGGCCTGCGCCGACGCCCTGCCGACGGAGTTCACCAACTGCCCGGCTCCCTGCGCCGGCACGATCGACAGCACCGCCGACGCCGCGAGTTGCATGCGTTGCCTGGCCGAGAGCTGCACCGCAGGTGCGATTTCGCGCACCTACGGCCAACCACCCCAGGTGGCGAATCGAAGCGACGACGCCTACCGCTGTCAGAGCTACATCGGGGCTTCGCTCGGAAGCTTCGGCCGGATTCGGATGCGCGCCCAGACCCTGTGCCTCTTCAACCAGGCTCTGGGTCGACTGCCAGACGTCGATTGCGCCGACGTCGAGAGCGCCGATCACCCGGATCGGCGATCCTTCGCACGCCGGCTCGCCATGATGGACAATGCCATGGAACGACGCTGCGGCGCCGATCCAGCGACGCTTGCCTCGGATCTCGACAGCTGCGGCACGAATCCGACCGAACAGGCCTCGTGCGTGCGCGACGAATCGCAGACCTGTACGAACCAGATCCTCGACGCACTCGCGGGAGCCGCCGCGCCGGAGGGCTGCTGCGCCGAACCCCACACGGGAGAAGGGATGACCCCACGCGAGCAGTGCTTCCTGCAGGAATGCAGAGACGAGTGCGCAGCCGACCTGCTGCCCTTCCGGGAATCTTGCCTCTTCTGTGACACCGCTGGGGGCCATTACGAGACAGAGCACTGCACACCCCAGCTCCAATA
>CALJUJ010000129.1 GCA_937975525.1 uncultured bacterium | reverse complement strand
CGCCCGCGCAGGCGCGCCGTGTGGCAGCGCGAGAGCTCGAGGAAGTTCGCCTTGACCAGCGAGCTCGCGGCGCGCAGCTGGTCTTTGCGGCAGAGCACGTCGACCGAGTTGTCGGCGGCGATCTGCGCTTGGCTCGGGGTCGCAAACGCGAGAAGCGCGAATGCGACGAGGATGGACTTGGCGATCGAATGCATGGCGGCGGGCTCCCCTCTTGCCAATCGTTGCTGCGGTCGGGCGTCATTCCGAGTGAACGAGGAAACGATAGGGAATCCGCGTGCGAGAAGTCGACGCTCAGAAGATCATGTCTGCATCATATTCTCTTCTCCTGCGCGCGGTCTCATTGGCCCCACAGCGGCGCGGAGGATGCTGCCGCACGAAGGAGACCATCCGCGTCGCGGCTCCGTCTACGTTCCCGTTTCCGCTCACGTTTCGGTGCTTGATCCCATCCAGCTACCAGGGCAAGAATCGTCGCGACACCGGCAGGTAGATCTCGCAACATTCCCATGTATTCGGTGCCGACTACCCACTCCGATCCGCTTCGCTTCGGCCCATTCGTCGCCGACGTGCAGCAAGCTCGTGTTCTTCTCGACGGTGAGCCGATCACGCTGCGTCGCAAGGCGCGCCTGGTGCTCAACCTCCTGGCTCGAAACCAGGGGCGGCTGGTGCCGACCGACGAGATCCTCGGCGAGGTCTGGCCCGACGTCACCGTAACCCCCCACGTGCTGAGGGATATCGTCAGCACGCTGCGCCGCGTGCTGGCGCTCGATCGGGCCGGCCGGTGCCGCATCGAGAACGAGCGCGGCACCGGCTACCGGTTGGTGGTGGAGGGCGATGGCGCTGATGGCGCAAGCGATGGCGCGCAGCACGTCGGTGAGTCCGAGGCCGCGTGCGTGGGGCGAGAGGACGAGCTCGCCGAGCTGGCGAAACGTTGGCAGGCGGCACTCGCCCGGGGAACCCAGGTCGTTCTCCTCGCCGGCGTCGCGGGGATCGGCAAGACGGCGCTGGTGCGACACTTCGGTCGCAGCCTGGCGCGGCATGCGGGGGCCGCGGTGCTCGCCGGTCGCTGCCACGACGGCTTGAGCGAGGCGGAGCCCTACCAGCCCTTGTTTCAGGCGTTCGACGACATGGAGAGCTGTTGGGGCTTCGGCGTCCTGGCGGCGACCGTGCGTCGCTGCGCGCCGACCTGGCTGGCGCAACTCAGCTGGCTCGCCACTGCGGAGGAGCTCGACGTGGTCCGCCGCAGCGTCGCGGGCAGCCACCCGGCCCGCCTGCACCGGGAAACGGCGGCGCTGCTGCGTAGCCTGTCGGGTCTCGCGCCGATCCTGCTGGTCGTCGAGGACCTCCACTGGGCCGACGCTTCGACGCTCCAACTGGTCCACGCGCTGGCGACCGACGCGGAAGGGGCTCGCGTCATGGTCGTCGGCACGTACCGCAGCCTCGAATCGGAGTTGCGCGACGGCGTGGCAGCCGAGGCGCTGGTCGATTTGCGGGAGCGGCTGTCCCTCCTTCCCAACGCGGCCGAGCTCGCGGTCCGGCCCTGGCCTCCGGGGGCAGCCGGCTCGTATGCGCGCAGCCGCTTGCGGGGCGACGTCGCTCCGGAACTGGAGGCGGCGTTGGAGAAGCGATGCGCCGGCATCCCGCTGATCGCCAAGGGGTTGCTGGACGGCTTGATCCGGGACGGTGCGTTGCAGTGGCGCGACGGACGCTGCGAGCTGTCCGAGAATCGGGATCTGGACTCTGTGCAGCTGCCGGGCGAGGTGCGGTCGATGGTGCAGGGCCAATGGAGGATCCTGCCGCAGCCGACGCGTGCACTATTGCAGGCCGCGGCCGCCAGCGGCGACAGCTTCTCCGCGGCCGACGTGGCGCATGTCGCCGGCGTCGACGAAGACGCGACCCGCGATCGACTGGAGGAGCTTTGCGATCGCGGTTGCTTCATCGAGCGCGCCGAGGGCCTGCTCGAGTTGGGTGACTACGCGTTTCAGCATGCCACCTTCCGCCGCGTCGCCTTGGATGCGCTGTCGCCGGTGCGCGCCCGCCGACTCTTCCAGCGCGCCGCAGAGATCTCGGTGGCGAGCGAGCTGCACGACGCGGAGGTGGCGGCGCGGTTCGCCGCCGGCCACGCCTGGGAGCAGGCTGCGCAGCACTGGGAGATCGCCGCCGGCGCCGCCGTACGCTCGTTGGCCTACGAACAGGCGGCGCGCTGGACGGAAGGCGCGCGCGACAGCCTCGCGCGACTGCCGCCGACGCGCCGGCGCGATCGGCGCATGGCGATGCGCTGCCTCGATGCCGCCAACCTGCGGACCGTCACCGCTGGCTACCGCAGCGGGGAGGCGCGCACGGCGTACACGCGCGCCCGGCAACTGGGGGAGTCGGGCGGCGACATCGTCGCGACGTTTCGGGCGATCACCGGGGAAATGACCTCGGCGATCTTCGCCGGCGAGTTGGCGTTCGCGCGAGAGCGGCAAGCTGAGCTCGATGCGATCGCGCGCGAGCGGCACGACCTGCGCGCGATGACGGAGCTGATGCGCTCGTCGCTGGAGACGGCGCACGGGAATTTCGCCGCGAGTGTCGACGCCACCGAGGAAGGCTTGCGTTGGTTGCCACAGGCGCACCCCGAGATCCCCGTTCTCATGGATCTGCCGTGCAGCCTGCTGAGCCAGCGAGCCGCGGCGGCGGCGATCGCCTGCGATCGCCAGCGATGGCAGGGCTGCTGCGAGGATCTCCAGGAGAAGCTTCCGCATTCGCCGACGCAGGACCGCAGCAGCTATTTCTTCCTGACCCTGGGCGCGATGGTCCGCGGCGAGCACGACCTGGCGAAGCAGTGGAGCGAGGCCGGCCTCGCGGCGGCCACCGAGATCGGCGACGTCGAGTTCCGGACCATGCTCGCGACCTGCCTGCAGGTGATCGATGGTCGCGCCGGCAAGGCCGCAGCCGCCGATCTCGAGGCAGCGATCGTTCGCCAGATGGCGTCGGGGTACCTATGGGCCGCGGACCAGGTCGTCGCGTGGATCGCCGAGATCTACCTCGCTGAGCGCGCACCCGCGGCGGCCGCTGCGGTGTTGCAGCGGGTGCTGCCGGCGAACGGCGCCTATGCGCCCGAGGTCTGGCGCGTGCAAGGAGACATCCTGCGCCGCGCGGCGCAGATGGGGGTCGCGTTGCGGGTCCCCGACGGCGTGCCGCCGCAACCAGCGGCGTGCTACGAGCGCGCCCGGCAGCTGGCGGACGAGCGCGGCGCCAAGCTCTTCGCCGATCGAGCCCGACGAGCGCATCGGTGAATCGGGACGAGTCCGAGTTCGGCGCACGAGACCATCGGTGAAGGTTGACCGGGGCAGGCCCGCCGACGAGATCGTCCCGAGCTTCCGGCGGTGCATCGGCTTCGGGCCTGCACTCGAACCGGCGCCGAGGATCGGCCGCCGACGATGCTTGCAACCCAACGTGCGTGTGGTGGGTGCTCGACCGATGCCGCTACCGCTGGCGTGCCCGGTGGAGGAACGCGGCAGCGATGACGGTCAGCACCAGCGCCAGCGCGATCGTCCACCGAAGAGACGCGGCCGGTGCCGGAACCCCGCACGGCGAAAGGCCGACGCAGTCGGGGTCGGCACAGTCGGCGAGTCCGTCGCCGTCGTCGTCGAGCCCGTTGCTGCAGCCGGCGGCGCCGCTGCCCCCGAGCTCGCTCCTGCTGTCTTCCGCCGGCGGCGTCACCGTCGGAGTAGGCGTCGACGTGTGGGTCGGAGTCGCCGTCGCCGGAGCAGAGGGCGTCGCCGTCGGCGATGGCGTCGCCGTCTCCGTGGGAGTCGGAGAGGGGTCGACGTGTGCACAGCTGCCGTCGACGCAAACATCGATCGACATCGGATCACCGTCGTCGGTGCAGGCGGTGCCGTCGGCCTTGTCCGGGTGAATACAGGTACCGCTGCCGGCATCGCAGAAGTGTGGTTCGGCGTGCAATATTGACCCCCAAACTGAAGGGATCGGCGCCCAACTGTGACCCCGGGCACGGCTTCGAAAGTTCAATGTCCACCGCGGTTTAGGCGACCCGGTCGGGGTCAAGGTTCGGCGCCGATAGGGGGTCGATGTTCGATGCCGATTGACAATCGGAACGCGCTCGCTGCTCCGCACGATGATTCGCTCGGAGGCAAGAAAGTCGCCGTCCTTGTCGAAGATGGTCGCCCGCCCGTTGGCGCGGTTGAGAACATGAAAAACTACGCCACCAGGTGCGATCCGCGCAATGCGGGGCATCCTGCTGAAATTGGGACTTATTCCCTTAAACAGGGGCTCAGTTGCGGTTGGTGGCGATATGCCACATGGCGTAGGTGATCATGATGATCACCGCACCGCCGCCGAGTGCTGCAAAGATGTCGTAACCAGTCATTCTTCGCCCCATCCCCTTAGCAGGCTTCGAATGCGCGCGTCGACGATCATCGTTGCGACGAGCAGTGAGCCTACGGCAGTACGGCCGAGGGCGGCAAAGACGGTGCTGCGGATGCTGAGCTCTCCAAGAAACAGCCCAAGAGTTCCGCTTCCGGTCGCCAGCAGCGTGAGCCAGCAGAGTCGGAGGATCTCAATGGAGTATTTGATCCGCTCCGTGCGCAAGTCGGATCCGCCCATAGTTCGTTCCTTTCGTGGTCAGTGAAATGAGCGGTCCAGGCTCCGATACTGGATCGCCTCGGCAACCTGGGCAGCGCCGATCACCGCGACGCCGTCGAGGTCCGCGATCGTTCGCGCCACCTTCAGGATGCGCGTGTAGGCTCGGGCGCTGAGGCCGAGCTTGGTCATGGCGGTCTCGATCAAGGTTTCGGCGGCGGGCTCGACGTCGCAGAAGTTGCGCAGGTCGCGCGCTCCCATCTCGGCGTTGCAGTAGAGACCGCGGCTCTTGAAGCGTTCGATTTGCAAGGTGCGAGTGCGCTCGACGCGCGCTCTGATCGCGCTCGAGGGCTCGCTGTCGGTCTGATCGGAGAGCTCCCGATAGCGCACCGCCGGAACTTCGATTTGGATGTCGATACGGTCGAGCAGCGGTCCGGAGATGCGGGTTCGATAGCGCGCAACCTGCACCGTCGCGCAGGTGCATTCGCGCTGCGGGTCGCCGTAGTAGCCGCAGGGGCAAGGGTTCATCGCCGCCACCAGCATCAGGTTCGCCGGATAGGTGATGGAGCCGGCGGCGCGCGAGATCGTGATCCGGCGCTCCTCGAGGGGTTGGCGAAGGACCTCGAGGACGTTCTTACGAAACTCCGGCAGCTCGTCGAGGAAGAGCACGCCGTGGTGTGCGAGGCTCACCTCGCCGGGGCGGGGGATGGCGCCGCCGCCGATCATGCCGGCGTCGCTGATCGTATGGTGCGGGGCTCGGAACGGCCGCGCCGCCACCAGGGCGCGGTCGCGCATCAGGCCGGCGACGCTGTGCACCCGCGTCGCGTCGATCGCCTCCGCCAGCTCCAGCGGCGGCAGGATCGTCGGCAGCCGCTTCGCGAGCATCGTCTTCCCCGACCCCGGCGGCCCGACCATGATCACGTTGTGGCCGCCCGCGGCCGCCACTTCGAGGGCGCGCTTGACGTGCTCCTGTCCCTTCACCTCGCGGAAATCGAGCTCGTGGCGGCCATGCTCGGCGAGAATGCGCTCGACGTCGACGCGGATCGGCGCGGTCGTCGCCTCGCCGCGCAGAAAGTCGAAGGCCTGCGCGAGGCTGACGATCGGAATCACGTCGAGACCCTCGACCACCCCGGCTTCGGGCGCGTTGCGGCGCGGCAGCAACAGGCCACGCAGGCCGCGGCGGGCCACCGCCGCGGCAATCGGGAGGGCGCCGCGGATCGGCTTGACCCTCCCGTCGAGCGCCAGCTCGCCGAGCAGCGCGTAGTCCCGCAGCACCGCGCTCGACAGCTGACCGGTCGCCGCACAGATGCCGATGGCGATCGGCAGGTCGAACGCCGAGCCCTCCTTCTTCAAGTTCGCCGGCGCCAGGTTCACCGTGATTCGCCGCGGCGGACACTCGTAGCCCGAGTTCTTGAGCGCCGCGCGCACGCGATCGCGGCTCTCCTTGACGGCGCTGTCGCCGAGGCCGACGACCGTGGTGGCGGGGAGGCCGGCGGCGATGTCGACCTCGACCTCGACCATCAGACCGTCGACTCCGACGACGGCACTCGACAAGACGGCGCTATGCATGTAGGAAGTATATTTATAAAACCAACGTATGCAATCCGCCATCGTGCCGAGCTGACATGTCCGACGCCGCAACCGACCAATGGCGAGCCTGGCTGGCGCTGCGCATGGTGCCGGGCGTCGGGCCGGTCATGTACCGCCGCCTCCTCCAGGCCTTCGGCAGCGCCGAGGCCGTTCTCGCCGCTGCCCCGGCCGAGCTGGTGGCGCACGGCCTCCGCCCGGCGGTGGCGCGCGCCATCGCCGGCTTCGAGCGCTGGTCGGCCGTCGACGCACAGATCGTCCGCCTCGGACAGGCTCGGGCTCGGTTGCTGTGCTGGAGCGACGACGCCTACCCGACGCGTCTGCGCGAGATCCACGACCCGCCGCCGTTGCTCTTCGTGCGCGGCGCCTTGACCGCGGACGACGACGTCGCCGTCGCCGTCGTCGGCTCGCGCGCCGCCTCCAGCTACGGCAGGCGGATGGCGCGACGTCTCGCCAGCGCCATCCCCGCGCATGGCGTCGCCGTGGTCAGCGGGCCCGCTCGCGGCAGCGACGCCGTCGCCCATGCCGCGGGCCACGAGGCGGGACGCCGGCCCATCGCCGTGCTCCGCCCGGGCGTCGACGTCATCTACCCCGGCGAGCACCGGCAGCTGGCGAGCGCCATCGCCGCCGGCGGCGCCATCGTCTCCGAGTTGCCCATGGGGGCGCCGCCGGACGCCGAGAACTTCCCCAGCCGCAACCGGCTGATCAGCGGCCTGTCGCGGGGAATCGTCGTCGTCGAGGCAGCCGAGCGCAGCGGCTCGCTGATCACCGCGCACGTCGCCTTGGACCAGGGGCGCGACGTATTCGCCGTCCCCGGGCCGGTCGGTGCGGCGACGGCAGGCACGCATCGGTTGCTGCGCGAGGGGGCGAAGTTGACCGAATGCGCCGGCGATGTATTGGAGGAGTGCTGTCCGCGGGCGCTCGCGCCATCGGCAGCGCGATCGTCGTTTCGACCGACGCCGGCGGAGCAGAAGGTGCTCGCCGCCATCGGTCGCGAGACGGTCCACGTCGACACCGTCATGCTGCGCAGCGGCTTGCCGGCCAACGAGGCGTTGCCGCTTCTGTTGGGGTTGGAGTTGAAGGGCGTGGTCGAGCAACTTCCGGGGAAGTTCTTCTCGGTCCGCGGTTGACGCGGCCGCTTCCCCGTCACAGGAATAGGTGCATGGCGAAGAACCTGGTGATCGTCGAATCGCCGGCCAAGGCGAAGACGCTGCAGAAGTATCTGGGCAAGGATTTCCAAGTGAAGGCCTCCGTCGGCCACATCATGGACCTGCCGAAGAGCAAGCTCGGCGTCGACATCGAGAACGACTTCGAGCCCGAGTACAGCGTGATCCACGGCAAGAAAAAGGTGATCACCGAGCTCAAGCAGGCGGCGAAGGGCAAGCAGCACATCTATCTGGCGCCCGACCCCGACCGCGAGGGCGAGGCCATCGCCTGGCACATCGCCGAGAACCTCGGTCACGGCGACAACGTCCAGCGCGTGCTCTTCAACGAGATCACCAAGAAGGCGGTGCTCGAGGCGATCGAGCATCCGCGGAAGCTCGACCGCGACCGCTTCGACGCGCAGCAGGCGCGTCGGGTGCTGGACCGGCTCGTCGGCTATCAGATCAGCCCGCTCCTCTGGAAGAAGGTGCGCCGCGGGTTGTCCGCCGGACGCGTCCAGTCGGTCGCCGTCCGCATCGTCTGCGAGCGCGAACGGGAGATCCAGGCGTTCGACTCGAAGGAGTACTGGTCGATCACGGCCAAGCTCGAGGGCGCGCAGCCGCCTCCCTTTTCCGCGCGCTTGCACCGGATCGGCGGCAACCGGCTCGACCCGGAGAAGTACCGTGTCGAGAACGAAGCGACGGCGCAGGACCTCACCACCAAGCTGCAGAAGGCGGACTGGCTCGTGCGCAGCGTCGAGCGCAAGGAGCGCAAGCGCAATCCGACGCCGCCGTTCATCACCTCGCGGCTGCAGCAGGAGGCTTCGCGCAAGCTGTCGTTCCCGCCGAAGCGGACGATGCGCATCGCCCAAAGTCTGTACGAGGGGATCGAGCTGGGGCCGCAGGGCGCAGTCGGCCTGATCACCTACATGCGTACCGACTCGACGCGTCTGTCGCCCGACGCGGTGCGCGACGCGCGCGGTTTCATCGAGTCGAAGTACGGAAAGGAATACCTCCCGGAGAGCGCCCCGGCGTACGCCAGCAAGAAGGGGGCGCAGGACGCCCACGAGGCGATCCGGCCGACGTCGCTGGAGAATGCGCCGGACGCCGTCGCCCCCTACCTCTCCAAGGAGGAGCTCGCGCTCTACACGCTGATCTGGAACCGCTTCATCGCCTGCCAGATGGTCCCCGCGGTGTTCGACCAGACCGCGGTCGACATCGAGGCCGTCGGCATGCCCGAGGAAACGATGTTCCGGGCAACCGGCCAGGTGATGAAGTTCGACGGCTTCATCCGTGTGTACTCGGAGGGGCGCGACGACGTGCGCAAGGAAGACGAGGACGACGACACCGATCGGCGCCTGCCGGAGATCGCCGAGGGCGAGAAGCTGCGGCTGCACGAGCTCCTGCCGGAGCAGCACTTCACCCAGCCACCGCCGCGCTTCAGCCAGGCCACCCTGATCAAGGAGCTCGAGGTCAAGGGCATCGGCCGTCCGTCGACCTACGCGTCGATCATGGGCACCATCCTCGCCAAGGAGTACGTCAACGAGGACAAGTCCCGGCGCCTGCGGCCGACCGAGCTCGGCTTCCTCGTGACCGAGCTGCTCGTCGATGCCTTCCCCGACATCCTCAACGTCGAGTTCACCGCCGGGCTCGAGGACGTGCTCGACGAGATCGAGGATGGGAAGCAGCGGTGGGTCGACGCGATGCACCGCTTCTACGAGCCGTTCTCCAAGGATCTCGAGCACGCCGACGAGCGCATGCGCGACGTCAAGCGCGAGGGGCAGCCGACGGAGATTCCGTGCGGCAACTGCGACGCCAAGCTGATCATCAAATGGGGGCGCAGCGGCGAGTTTCTCGCCTGTCCGAACTACCCCGAGTGCAAGTTCACGCGGAACTTCGAGCGCGACGAGAACGGCAACATCAAGATCGTCGAGGCCGAGGTCATCGACGAGAAGTGTGACGCCTGCGGCAGCCCGATGCAGGTCCGCTTCGGCAAGTTCGGGAAATTCGTCGGCTGCACGGCGTACCCGGAGTGCAAGAACGTGCGGCCGCTGGTGAAGCCGGTGCCGACGGGCGTGCACTGTCCCGACTGCGGCGAGGGCGAGATCATGGAGAAGCGCTCGCGCGGCGGGAAGACCTTCTTCAGCTGCAACCGCTATCCGAAGTGTCGCTTTGCGACCTGGGAGAAGCCGATTCCCGAGAAATGTCCCGACTGCGGCGCACCGTTCGTCGTCGAGAAGACGACGAAGAAGTTCGGCACGGTGCGTCGTTGCCTCGCCGAAGGCTGCAAGTACCAGGAGACGGTGGCCGAGGCCGAAGTCGTATGAGGCCGGTGACGATCGTCGGCGGCGGGCTGGCGGGCTGCGAGGCGGCCTGGCAACTCGCCCGCCGCGGCGTGCCCGTGCGCTTGTGCGAGATGCGGCCGAAGCGCGGCACCGAGGCGCACCAGACCGAGCGGCTCGCCGAGTTGGTGTGCTCCAATTCGTTTCGCAGCGCGTCGGTGACGGCCGCGGTCGGGTTGCTGAAGGAGGAGATGCGCCGCCTCGATTCCCTCGTGATGGCGATTGCCGACCGTACGGCGGTGCCCGCCGGTGCGGCGCTCGCGGTCGATCGCGAGCGCTTCGCGGCCGAGGTGACCGAGACCGTGGCGGCGCTTCCGGGCGTCGAGGTCGAGCGCGGGGAGGTGGTCGAGTTGCCGGATGGGCCGGTCTTGATCGCCACCGGGCCATTGACGTCGCCGGCGCTGGCGCAGGCGCTGCAGGCCATGTTCGGCGAGCGGTACCTCTACTTCTACGACGCCATCGCGCCGATCGTCTCCGCGGAGTCGATCGACCGCAGCATCGCCTTCGCCGCGTCGCGCTACGACCATGGCGGCGACGACTATCTCAACTGCCCGATGGACCGCGACGAGTACTACGGGTTCATCGATGCGGTGCTGGCGGCGGACATCGTGCCGACCCGTGATTTCGAGCGTTGCGTGCATTTCGAAGGGTGCATGCCGATCGAGGAGATGGCGCGGCGCGGCCGCGATACGCTGGCGTTCGGCCCGATGAAGCCAGTCGGTCTCGTCGATCCGCGCAGCGGCCGTCGCCCGTACGCGGTGGTGCAGCTGCGCCAGGACAATCGTGAGGGGACGCTCTACAACATGGTCGGCTTCCAGACGAAGATGACCTATCCGGAGCAAAAGCGGATCTTCAAGACGATCCCGGGCCTCGCCGACGCGGTCTTCGTGCGTCTCGGTAGCCTGCACCGCAACACGTTCGTGAACTCGCCGTCGCTGCTGCAACCGACCCTGCAGGTGCGGGGGCGCGACGATGTGTTCCTCGCCGGCCAGCTGATCGGTGTCGAAGGCTACGTCGAATCGGCGGCCGCGGGGCTGCTGGCGGCGATCAACCTCGCGCGCTGCGGCGACGGACGGGAGGCCATCGTACCGCCCGCGACCACGGCCCTGGGAGCGCTGGTCGCCTACGTCACCGATCCCGAGCGCAGGGACTTCCAGCCGATGAACGCCAACTACGGGTTGTTTCCGCCGCTCGAAGGGAAGCTGCGCGGCCGGGAGAAGCGACTGGCGCTGGCCGACCGGGCTCTCGCGGACATCGACGCATGGATCGCCGCGCACGGCGTCGCCGTGGCGGTCGCCGAGACGCCGCGGCGGGCGGCGCCGTAGGCGCTGGGCTCGATTGACTGCGAAGGGGCCATCGGCTAGCGAGCCGGCGAGGGAACGAATTGGAAAAGTCCGAAAAGATCTGGATGGACGGAGCTTTCGTGCCGTGGGACGAGGCGCGCGTGCACGTGCTCACGCACACCCTGCACTACGGCCTCGGCGTGTTCGAAGGTATTCGTAGCTACGAAGGTTCCGACGGTGTCGGGCGGATCTTTCGGTTGCAGGAGCACATCGACCGGCTCTTCGGCTCGGCGCACGTGCTCGGCATGGAGATCCCGTTCACGGCGGCCGACGTGCAGCAGGCATGCGTGGCCACGGTGCGCGAGAACGGTCTGCGCTCTTGCTACATCCGGCCGCTCGCGTTCGTCGGCGACGGCGAGATGGGGCTCGCGGCCAAGGGCAATCCAATCCGGGTGGCGATCGCTGCATGGCCGTGGGGCGCCTACCTCGGGGACGAGGGGGTGCAGCGCGGTGTGCGGCTGCACACCTCTTCGTACCAGCGGATCCACGTGAACACCCTGCTCACGAAGGCCAAGACGGTCGGCAATTACGTCAACTCGATCCTCGCCAGCCTCGAGGCCAAGCAGGCCGGCTACGACGAGGCGATGATGCTCGACAGCCAGGGCTACGTGGCCGAGTGCAGCGGCGAGAACTTGTTCATCTGCCGCGGCGGGCGGGTGAAGACGAGCCCGCCGACGTCGATCCTGCCCGGGATCACCCGGCAGACGGTGCTGCAGTTGCTCGCCGACGCGGGCGTCGAGGCGGTCGAGCAGCCGTTCACCCGCGACGAGGCCTACCTCGCCGACGAGATCTTCATGACCGGCACCGCGGCGGAGGTCACGCCGGTACGCGAAATCGACGGCCGGCGCATCGGTCCGGGAGAGCCGGGACCGGTGACGCGCGATCTGCAGCGCCAGTACGAGGCGATCACCCGGGCGCGGGTGCCGGCGTACGAGAGCTGGCTGACGCCGGTGGTGGCTTGAAGGTGGACGTGTGACTAGGCGAATTGGCTTGCGTTTTGTTGACAGAATGGGGTTTGGGGTTTATAAGCGCGCAGCCTGGGAGGGTCCGAAAGGGGTTCCCGGGCAGCGGCTACAACGGGCCGGGTTCAGTCGGCCGGTGGGGCGAGTGAGGAGCGAGGATTGATGGGAAGCGTGAGCGCGACGATCCGAACCTGGGGGGTCGGCTTGTCTATGCTCTGCGCACTCACGGCCGCGCCGGCGTTTGCGGGCGTGACGACCGAGCGCGGCAGCTCCATCGTCGTCTTCCCCAAGGTCATGTTCGACTCCCAGGGCATTCTCACCGGGGAGCCGATGGACACCGTGATCCAAATCACGAACACACCGAACTCACTAGCCTACGCGAACGCACACTACACGAACCCGGAGCCGGGAGAACCGGCGCG
>CALJUJ010000128.1 GCA_937975525.1 uncultured bacterium | reverse complement strand
CGTTGGGTGATGAAACGGCTCCGGTGCTGCTCAGCCCCATGGCATGCATCTTGGGATCGATCTGGGCTATGGGTCACGGGACGATGCTCGTTGCTGATTTCATGGAGCGCCAGGTGGTCACTCTCGACGTCGGCGAACGACTCGACGTCGCCGATGCGGTGATGCGCCTGGGGCGCATTCGTCACCTGCCGGTCGTCGACCAGGATCGACTCGTGGGCGTGCTGTCGCAGCGCGATCTGTTTCGCGCTGCCGCATCGTCGCAACTCGAGCTCGCTGCCGAGCAGAATCGCGCCGAGCTCGCCCGGATTCGCGTCGCCGAGGTGATGGTGCCGGATCCCGTGACGATCGCCCCGGAAGACAACATCCGCTATGCGGCCGACCTCATGTTGATCCACCGAATCGGCTGCCTGCCGGTGGTCCGCGGACGAGCGCTGGTCGGCCTGCTGAGTGAATCCGACTGCCTGCGGGTCCTGACCGCGGTGCTCGCCTACCGTGAAGGGGTCGCGGACGCAGCGCGGGGCCTGCGCCTCGCCGCGTCCTGAGCGGAGCCTACGATGAGCAGCGCGCAGCCGCATCGAGGCAGCCTTCTGATCGCCGACGACGAGCAGGGCGTTCGTGAGAGCCTGGCCGAGGTCCTGCGCGAAGAAGGCTATCGGGTCGACGCGGTGGAGAGTGGCGACGCCGCCCTGACGGCGATCGGCGAGAACGAGTACGACGTCATCGTCAGCGACTTGAGGATGCCCGGCGCCGATGGCCTGGAAGTGCTCAAGCGCGCTCGCGAACAGGCTCCGCAGACCCTGGTTCTGATCATGACCGCGCACGCAACGGTCGAGACGGCGGTCGAGGCCCTGCGGCGCGGGGCGCAGGACTACCTGCTGAAGCCGGTGCTGTTCGAAGAGCTTCTCCATAAGGTCGAAAATCTCCTCGAGTACAAGCAACTCGCGTGGGAGAACCAGTTTCTCCGCAGCCAGGTGGAAAGCCGGTGGGGATTCGAGAATCTCGTCGGCGAATCGGCAGCGATGCGCGACGTCATGGCGCGCGTGCGCCGGGTTGCCACGACGCCGACGACGGTGCTGATCACCGGTGAGAGCGGTGCGGGCAAAGAGGTGGTCGCTCGGGCGATCCACCACTACAGCGAGCGGCGCGACGGGATCTTCTTGCCGATCAATTGCGGCGCGATTCCCGAGACGCTTCTCGAAAGCCAGCTGTTCGGTCATGTGCGCGGCGCGTTCACCGGGGCGGTGAGCAACCAGGAGGGTCTCTTTCAGCGTGCGCGTGGCGGGACGATCTTCCTCGACGAGATCGGCGACCTTCCGCTCGGTCTTCAAGTGAAGTTGCTGCGGGCGCTGGAGACCAAAGAGGTTCTGCCGGTTGGCGCGACGTCGCCGATCAAGGTGGACCTCCGCATCGTCGCCGCCACCAACCGCAAGCTCGAGGAGGAAGTGGAGGCCGGGCGTTTCCGCGACGACCTCTACTACCGCCTCAACGTGTTCGGCATCGAGATCCCGCCGTTGCGCGAACGACGCGAGGACATCCCCTTGTTGGTGAGCCGCTTCATTCGCATGCACAACAGCGAGCTTCGCAAGCACTTCAAGGGCGCCGACAGCGCCACGCTGAAGCTGTTCATGTCGTTGCCGTGGAGGGGCAACGTACGCGAACTCGACAACGTCATCGAGCACGCCATGATTCTCGGCGACGGAGAATGGATCACGATCGGCGATCTGCCGAGCGCCTTGCAGACGGAGGAGGCGACCTCGGCTGCCGCCAGCGACGACCTGCGCGAGGCCGTACGCTCGTACGAGCGGGCTCACATCCAGTCGATCCTGAGCCGCTGCGAGAACGACAAGCGCGTCGCCGCGGACCGACTCGGGATCTCGCTGTCGTCGCTCTACCGGAAGCTGGAGGAGCTGGGGATCGGACTCAACCCGGAGGAACGCGCTTGACGGCTGCGCTGCTCAGCCTTCCTTGACGGCCGTGATCACGTCGAGGATGGCCTTCTTGCCGTCGGAGAACAGCATCAACGTCGAATCGTTGGCGAACAGGGGGTTCGGGATTCCGGCGAAACCGGGGCTCAGCGAGCGCTTGATCACGACCACGGTGCGCGCCTTGTCGACGTTCAGGATGGGCATCCCGGCGATCGGGCAATCGGGGACGTCGCGGGCCATCGGATTGACGACGTCGTTGGCGCCGAGCACGATCGCCACGTCGGTCTGCTCGAAGGTTGGATTGACCTCGTCCATCTCCTTGAGCACGTCGTAGGGAATGTTCGCCTCGGCGAGCAGTACGTTCATGTGGCCCGGCATCCGGCCGGCGACCGGATGGATCGCGAACAGCACCTCGACGCCCTTGCCGGTGAGCAGGTTGTAGAGATCGCGCACCGCGTACTGCGCTTGGGACACCGCCATGCCGTACCCGGGAACGAAGATCACGCGCTGCGCATCGTCGAACAGCATCGCCACCTCTTCCGGGGATGCCGACTTGATCTTGCCCGCATAGACCTCGTCCTGGCTCGGGCCGGAATCCGCCCCGGCCGCGACGCCGAACAGCACGTTCGTCAGCGAGCGGTTCATCGCGCGGCACATGATCTGCGTGAGGATGATGCCGGAGGCGCCGACCAGCGAGCCCGCGATGATCAACATGCTGTTGTCGAGCACGAAGCCCGTCGCGGCCGCAGCGAGTCCGGAGTAGGAGTTCAGAAGCGCGATGACCACCGGCATGTCGGCGCCACCGATCGGCAGCGTCAGCAGGACTCCGAGGATCGAGCTCAGCAGGACGACCCAGAGATACGCACTCGATTCGGGTGCGGCGATCCCCCAGGCGGAAAGTCCGAGGATGGCGGCGGCGAGTAGAGCGTTGACGGCCTGCTGGCCGGGGAACGTCACCGCCTTCTCCGTGATCCGCCCCTGCAGCTTACCCCAGGCGACGAAACTGCCCCAGAACGTGACGGCACCGATCAGGCCGGATGCCATCGTCGCCACCAGCGCGTCGACGCCGGGGACGCGGCCCGTCG
>CALJUJ010000127.1 GCA_937975525.1 uncultured bacterium | reverse complement strand
CAGCGATGGATACGAACCGGCGCCGCCATGTGGACGGCCACAACACCGACCGAATCTTCATCCTGATGACGCTAGCATACGATCTGGGCGAGACGACCCCCGGCGGGCGGCGACGGCTTCGAGGATGGCGATGCTCTCGTATGCGGCACGCGCCGCAGGATGTCGCTCGGCGCGCGCTCGGCATGCGGCGCGCGTTGCGTCGTCGCGGCAGCGACGGACCCAGGCGACCAGCGCACGTGTCCACGACCCAGGGTTCCGGTCTGCGACGATGGCACCGTGCGTGCCGTCGTCGACGATCTCGCTCGCTCCGTTGGTCGGAGTCGTCAGCACCGGAACGCCGGACGCCAACGCCTCCAAAGTCACGTTCGCAAACGGATCGTAGCGCGTCGGCAATGCGAACAGGTCCGCCGCGGCGAGGCACGTGGCGACATCGCTGCGGCCGCCGGCGAAGCGACAGGCGTCGGCGATGCCGAGCCGGTGCGCCAAGCGCTCGTAGGTGTGCTGCCGCGAGTCGTTGCCGACGACGAGCAATGTCGTCTCCGACTGCGCGGCGAGCACGTCCGGTAGCGCGGCGAGCAAGGTGTCGAGCCCCTTGCGGTCGTAGCTGCTGGCGACGAAGGCGATGAGCGGCGCTGCCGGAGCGACGCCGAGATCACGGCGTAGCGTGGCGGCGGCTTCGGCGTGGCGACCGCGGTCGAAGCGCTCGAGATCGACGCCGTTGTAGACGACGCTGATGCGCTCCGGCTCGATCGCGTAGCGGCGCATGGCATCGCGCCGCACCATCTCCGAGTTGACGATCACGTGTTCGTAGCGACCCGGAGCGAGGGCCCGTCGCTCGATCGCCTCGGCGAGACGAATCTTGAGGTGGAGTCTCGGAAGCCCCGACGACGGCGGCAGGCCGTTGTCGAGCGCGAGCAGACGATGGGTACCGAGGCAGCCTCCACCCAGGCGGATCACATGCTGCGACCAGGTCCAGCCGAGGCCGAGCACGACGTCGTACGACGCCGAGGCCAGATGCCGCTCGACGTCACGGGCGAACCCCCACACGCGAGCGAGCTTTCCCGGGACGGGGGCGCGCAGAACGACGAATCGCAACCCCGTCGCCGGGTCTGGAGCGTGGCTGCGGCAGACGACCGTGACCTCGTGGCCGTGGTCGAGCAGGTACGCCGCCAGCTGATTGAGATAGCCTTCGGTGCCGCCCGATCGGGCGTGGCGAAGGTGGACGAGTGCGACGTGCATCGAGCGGCGCGACGCACGTACGGAGCTGCACGTGCGTTCGACCGCGGCCTCAATCGCAAGCGCCCAGGCGCTTGCCTTCCCACGTCTGCTTCATGGTCATGTTGCCCTGCATCTGCGGCATGTTGGGCATCTCCGGCATCTCGACGTTGACGTCCATCGAACCGGAGGCGGTGTCGCCGTTGCCCGTGAACTTGCCCTTGCCGCGCATCTTCATCGGCATTTTCGGGTCGCCCTTGCACTCGACCTCGAACTCGAGCGAGTCGCCGGTCTCTGTTTGGCTGAGGACCTTGCAGCGGCCTTCTTCGATGATGGTCGCCAGCGGATCGGCCTCTGCCTCTTCCTTGGTGATGCATTTCGTTTCGGACTGCTTTTGCGGCTGCCCCATCATCATGATGGAGGTGTCGAACTGCCACTTTCCGGGGTTGATGTTGGGCCCGGCGGCCGACGCCGGCGCCGCGAGAGCGGCGAGTGCGATGATCGAGATGGCGATACGCATGTCTTCTCCTCGAGTTGGATGGTGGACTCGACCGCCAATGTGCCGCACGGAGCCGCCGGCTTCAACGGCAAACGGGATGGCGCGGAACGTGGCTTTGCTGCTCCGGGCGAGATCGCCGAGCGGCCGCTGCTTCGGGCGCGGTGGCCTACGATCGTCGCAAGCGGCTTGCGCCGGTGCGAGGCGTCCATGATAAGCCCGAGCCGTGAAGCCGAAGGTGTTCATCGACGGCGACGTCGGCACGACCGGACTGCAGATTCGCGCCCGCCTCGAAGCGCGCGACGATCTGCAGCTGGTGCGGATCCCGCTCGCGCAGCGCAAGGACGCGGCGATGCGGGCTGCGCTGCTGAACGAATGCGATGCAGCCGTCCTCTGCCTGCCGGACGACGCTGCGCGCGAGGCCGTCGCCCTGGTCGAGAACCCCGAGGTGCGAATCGTCGACGCCAGCACCGCGCACCGAACCCACGCCGATTGGGTCTACGGCCTGGCCGAGCTCGACTCCGGTCAGCGCGACCGCATCCGCGGCGCGCGGCGCATCTCCAATCCGGGCTGCTACCCGACGGGCTTCGTGGCGCTGCTGCGGCCGCTGGTGCGTGACGGACTGGTGCCGGCGGACCATCCCGTCTCGCTGCATGCCATCTCGGGCTACAGCGGCGGCGGCCGCGGGATGATCGAGCGCGTCGAGCAGCCGGAGATCGCTGCCGATCCCATCCTCGATGCCTTTCGCAGCTACGCTTTGGGTTTGGGCCACAAGCACGTCGAGGAGATGCGTGTGCACGCTGGTCTCGAGCGGCGGCCATTGTTCGTGCCGAGCATCGCCCGTTTTCGCCAGGGGATGCTGGTGCACGTTCCCCTGCATCTATGGGCGCTTCCGGCAGCGCCGCGCGTCGCGGACCTGCACGCTGCGCTGCAGTCGGCCTATGCGAACGAGCCGTTCGTGGAAGTCGCCCCGGCCGCCGAGAGCGCGTCCCTCGATCACCTCGAGCCGGAAGCGTTGAACGGCACGAATCGCATGCGGCTCTTCGTGTGCGGCAGCGACCAGCGCGAGCAGGCGCTGTTGGTGGCGCAGCTCGACAACCTCGGCAAGGGAGCGTCCGGGGCGGCGGTGCAGAACCTCAACCTGGCGCTCGGGCTCGACGAGAGCGCTGGCGTCGACGCGCCCATCGCCTGACGCGACAGCGTGCTTCTCCGCCATCGACGACCGGCTCCGGAAACGCATGGGTCCGGCGGACCCCGCGGTGCGGCTCGCAAGGCGCCGCTCCCGCCGCAAACCGCTCCTTTCGTCGATCGGTCAGGATCGTTCATCGCCGCGATACCAGCCACCCAAGCCGCACGACGGTGGGATGTCTCGGGCGCGGCTACCACTCTCTTCGCATGAGCGCTGCCAGCGAACCTTCGCCACCCGCACTCGGCGCTGCCGCCGAGCGCCTCAACCTCTGGGTCGTGTGCGTGTCGCAGTTTCTCGTGCTCGCCGGAATGACGGCGGTCC
>CALJUJ010000126.1 GCA_937975525.1 uncultured bacterium | reverse complement strand
CGACACTCCACGCGGTAGTCGGCCTGGACGTGTTCGGCATGCCCCGCCTGGTGGAGGGCGGCGATCGACGTCGCCATCAGGAAGGCGACGATCGCAAGGCTCGCGAGCGGCCGTGCGCTCGTCCTCGACCAGGTCATCACGAGTCGCTGACTACACTCGCGCCCGTGGCAACGTCAAATCCCGAATCTCGCGCCTACCGATGTTCGTGCGCGCCACTCCAACCTGTCCCGCCTCGCCTTGACCGAGCGTGGGCCGGGTGCTAGCGCCGATGTCTCATCATGCGTCTCGACCCGCGTCATAGGCAGCGCGTTGCGCTCCTCGCATCGACTGCGCTTCTCTGGATCGCCGTCGCTTCCGGCGCAGCACCCCTCTTGCATCATGCCGAAGGCGGGCACGCGGAGCGCTGTGACGAAGTGTCCCAAGGTCGCGCGATTGCATCGGTCCACGGCCGGGATTGCGAGCACCGAGACGCCCATGAATCCGACGACGCGGGCGCCCACTGCCCGGTCTGTCGGGGCCTCCAACACGCCTCGACCACGCTTGCGCACCGGGCGCCCCGGGTCGTCCCCGTCGACTTCGTCGGCCACCGCGCGCTCGTTCCTCCCGCGCGCAATTCGGGTCGTGAAGCGAACGCGGCCGTCGCGGCGCGTGGGCCTCCGCGCGTCGGCTGACGCGACCGCTCACCCCAGTACATCGACATCGACCGCGCGCCGGGCCGTTCGCGCCCGCGCGAGGTCTTGCATTGGCAGGAGGCATGCTCATGCCCTTCATGACCCGGAAGCGGTTTCTGTTGCCGTGGTTCGTCGGAGCTGCGACGTTCGTTGCATCTCCGGCGGTGGCAGTGGAGCCCACGAACTCGGCGATCGACGAACTCCGAGAGGAATTGCGCGAATTGCGAGCTCGCGACGCGGAGAATCGTCGTAAGCTCGACGCGCTCGAACGACAGCTCGAGGAGATGCAGGCATCGCAACCGTCGCCCACGGGCGCAGACATGACGACGCCCGCCGAAGCGGCTCTCGACGCCGCGCTCGCGGAGGCGCGCGACGACGCGACCCTCGTGCGCCGCGACCTCTGGTCGGGCCCGATCGGCGGGGCTCAGTTGCGATTGATCGACGTGTCATTCGACCTGTTGGCGGCTGCCGGCACGTCCACCGAGCGTACGGAGTCGATTCAGAACCTTCAGGCGGGCGCCCACGATCCGATCCGCCGTGGTTTCACGTTCCAGCAGGGAGAGCTCTCGTTGACGGGCGCTGTAGACCCCTACTTTGCCGCGGAAGCCCACATCATCTTCTTTCCCGAGGGTGTGGAGTTCGAAGAAGGCTTCTTTCAGACGACCAGCTTGCCATACGGTTTTCAACTCGAAGGCGGCCACTTTTTTTTTTTTTTTTGTCTGATCAATCCCTCGCCTTCACATTCGTGGTGCTTTATAGATCATCCAGTGTTCAGCGGTCGCTTGTTCGGTGGCGATGGCACGCGCGCCCCAGGTGCCCGGCTGGGCTGGCTGGCGCCCCTGCCTTGGTTCTCGGAGCTGCACTTCGGCGTGCAGAACGCCACCGGCGACGATTTCACCCCGAGCTTCATCGGTTCCGGTATCGGGGGTCGCCCCACCGTCGATCGCGACGTTCGCAGCCTGGAGGACCTTCTCTACCTCGCGCGCTGGTACAATTCCGTCGACCTCGGGGATGAGCTCACCGCCGGCTTGGGCCTCTCCGGGCTGTTCGGGCCGAACGCGAGCGGTCCCGACGGCAAGACCTTCATCTACGGTGCGGATCTGAAGTTGCGCTGGCGGCCGGATCGGAATTTCCGCGGCTGGCCTTACGTGACCTGGCAGAGCGAGGTGATCAAGCGCGACTACACGGCGGACTGGTTCATCGCGGGCACCGAAGCGGAGGAGTCCGCTGGCGGCGGCGTATGTCACGGCGGTCATTGCCACGGAGAGGATCCGGCCGAGGGCGAAGAAGACGAATTCCCCAACGACCTGCCCGTCGACATCCTCCGTGACACGCCCTTCTATACGCAGCTGGTCTACGGCTTTCGCCACCGCTGGTCCGTCGGAATCCGCTACGAGTACGCGAGCGGCAGTGGTAGCAGCGTCCAGGACGGAGTCCTGGTCAGCCGTAATCTGGACCCGCAACGCGACGATCGTCACCGCGTATCTCCGTTGCTGATTTGGCAGCCGACGGAGTTCTCCCGCTTCCGGCTACAGTACAACTTCGACCACGCCGAGCATCTCGAGGATCAAAGCGCGCACACTTTTTGGATTGGTGCAGAGGTTCTCTACGGTGCCCATCCGGCACACAGCTTCTGAGGTGCGAGATGAACGAGACCAACACGAGAAAGACTTTTCTTGCGGCGCTCGGTTTGGTGGCGGGCGTCTTGGGCCACGGACTCGGCTCGCCTGCTCTCGCCAATGATGCGCCGCGCTTGCGCGTGATTGCCACGGTCCCGGACCTCGGCGCCATCGCGCACCAGGTTGCCGGGAAAGAAATCGATCTCACCGTGATCACCAAGGGACCCGAGGATGCGCACTTCAGCCAGCCGAAGCCGAGTTTCATCAAGGCCTTGCACGAGGCCGACGCGTTCCTGCTCGTCGGTATGGATTTCGAGCTCGGCTACGCGCCCAGCCTCTTGCAAAGCGCACGCAACGCTCGCGTATTGCCCAATGCTCCCGGGTACGTCGATGCCTCGCTGTCGATTCGGCCGATCGAGGTGCCGGCGACCACGGTGGATCGTTCGATGGGCGACGTTCACGCCCAAGGGAACCCCCACTATCTCGCCGATCCGATGAACGGACTGCGCGTCGCCAAGCTGGTCCGCGATCGTTTCGCCACCTTGCGGCCGGCGGACGCGGAGCGCTATCGCGTCGGGTACCGACGCTTCCACGACGCCGTCGGCGCGGCGTTGTACGGAGCGGAGGTCGCGGAAAAGTACGACGTGCTCAAGCTCGGCCAGCTCGACGACCTGGGCAAGCTCGAGTCCTTTCTCGAGTCTCAGGGCGACCTCGAAACGCTCGGTGGCTGGCGCAAGCGGATGCTTCCCTTCGCCGGCACGCGGGTGGTCGACGACCACCGGATCTGGCCCTACTTCGCACGGCGCTTCGGCATCGAGATCTTCGCCGACATGGAGCCGATCCCCGGGGTGCCGCCAACGACGCGCCACCTGCAGGATCTGGTCGACCGCATGCGCGCCGCGGGGGTGCGGGTCATCGTCACTTCACCATACTACGATCGACGACATGCACGCTTCGTTGCCGAGGCTACGGGCGCCAAGGTCGTGCAGCTGGCGCACCAAACGGGCTCGAGAAAGGGCGCCGACTCCTACGTGGCGATGATCGACCACAACGTCGAGGCGCTCGCATCCGCACTTGCTCCGCCGCCATGACCGAGCTCCAGATGCGGCAAGAGGTCTTGATCGAGGCGGCCGGGGTTCGCCTCGGTTATCCGGGGTTTGCGCTCGTCGATGGGTTGACGCTCGAGATTCGCCGTGGGGATCTGTGGTGCCTGTTGGGCGCCAATGGGAGTGGCAAGACCACTTTCCTCCGAGCCGTGCTCGGGCTCGTGCCGGTGCGCGGAGGACGGCTGCACGTCGCGCCTGACCTCGACCCGGGCACCGTGGGATTCGTCGCACAGCACTGCCAGTGGCGGCGTACCGTGCCCTCCACGGTACGTGAGTTCGTAAGCTTGGGAATGGTGGGGCAGCGGCTGTCCCGTGCGGAGCGCAACGCGCGTCTCACGCGTGCGCTGGCAACGGTAGCCCTCGAAGCTCATGCGCTGAGCGACCTCTGGTCGCTGTCGGGCGGCCAGCGCCAACGAGCGATGATCGGACGGGCCCTGATCCGCGAGCCGTCGTTGCTGCTGCTCGACGAGCCGACGGCAAGCTTGGACCCCGCCGCCGAGGATGCGCTGCTCGAGCTCGTCAGCCGGGTCCATCGCGAGGCTGGAGTCACCGTTCTTCTGGTCACGCACGACCTCACCGTCGCCGAACGCTTCGCCACCCATGTCGCATTGTTTCACGATGGCGCCGTCGAAGCCGGGTCGCGAGCGGAAGTGCTGCAGCGCGACAACCTCGAACGCATCTACGGTCGAGCATCACATGGATGGTTGCACGCGCTGGGGGAGTGTCCGCCGTGATCGAATCGTTCGTGTCGTCGTGGAGCCTGTTTCGTGACGCCTACCTGTCGGGCTGCTTGATCGCGGCGCTGCTCGGCGTGATCGGGGTGCTGATCGTTGCGCGCGACCAGATCTTCCTGGGCGCGGCCGTCTCCCAGGCGTCGATGCTCGG
>CALJUJ010000125.1 GCA_937975525.1 uncultured bacterium | reverse complement strand
GTGGCCAAGGCGCTGCGCCGCACGAGCGCCGACGAGGTCGATGCGGAAGCTGCCCGCACCGCCTACGAGGAGGCCGATCGCGCGTTTCGCGACGCCGAGACCTCCTACCAGGAGCACCACAAGCCCTTCGAAGAAGCCCGCGTGCAGGCGCAGGAGGAGTACGAAGCGTCGCGTCGCAAGATCGCGTCGGCGGTGGAGCAGGTTCGCGAGGAGATGGAGAAGGCGCCGCAAGAGTTCCAGGAGCGCTACGACGTCATCCTCGCGGACTACCAGTCCTTGTGCGAGGGGGAGCGGGTCAAGGTCCTCGACGCCGGCGGGCTGCACATCATCGGCACCGAGCGCCACGAGAGCCGGAGAATCGACAATCAGCTGCGCGGGCGCGCGGGTCGCCAGGGCGATCCGGGTTCGTCCCGATTCTACCTCTGCCTGGAAGACGACCTGCTGCGGATCTTCGGAGCCGAGCGCATCCAGGGACTCATGGAGCGCATGGGCATGGAGGAGGGGGAGCCGATCGAGCATCGGCTGATCACGCGCGCGGTCGCCAATGCGCAGTCCAAGGTCGAAGGGCGCAACTTCGACATGCGCAAGCATCTGCTCGAGTACGACGACGTGATGAATCAACAGCGCGAGGTCGTCTACGGACGTCGTCGCGAGATTCTCTCGAGCAGCAATCTGAAGAACGACATCCTCGAGATGGTCGAGCAGGCGGCGGAGGCGATTGCCCAGCAGTTCGCCGTCGACGAGACGCCTGCGGATGAATGGGATTGGGCGGCGCTCGGTGACGCGACGTTCAAGGCGTTCAACCAGAGGATGGAGTTCGACGAGGAGGAACGCGCGTCGATGACGGCCGCGGACCTCGCGGCGCAGCTCCACGAGCGCGCCCTGGCGCACTATCAGGCGCGTGAAGACAACTTCACTCCGCCCGTGATGCGACAGCTCGAGAAGTTCGTGATGCTGCAGACGCTCGACGCACTCTGGAAGGACCATCTCCTGTCGATGGACCACCTGAAGGAGGGAATCGGCCTGCGCGGCTACGGGCAGAAGAACCCCCTGCAGGAGTACAAGAAGGAAGGGTTCACCTTGTTCGAAGTGACGATGGCGCAGTTCCAGAACGACGTCGTCGAAAAGGCCTTTGCGGTGCAGGTCGCCGCGCAGACCGACGTGCAGCGGATCGAGGAACAACGCCGCCAGGAGCCGCAGCAGATGGTGATGAGCGGCGGAGGCCAGGCGGCACAGCCGGCGCGACGAGCACCCAAGACCGTGCGCAACGACCAGGAGAAGGTCGGTCGCAACGACCCTTGCCCCTGCGGTAGCGGGAAGAAGTACAAGAAGTGCCACGGATCGTGAGGTCGGGGCCGAGACGATGAAGGTCGAAGTCGAACGCCGACCGATCCGCGTGCCGGGCTTTCGCTTCGCGGGGGTGCGCGCGGGTCTCAAGGCCAGCGGCAAACGCGACGTGGCCGTACTTTTCTCCGAGACGCCCGCCGTGGCTGCCGCCGCGTTCACGACCAACCGTGTCAAGGCGGCCCCGGTGCAATTGGCGATCACGCGGGCCGCACGCGGCAGGCTGCAGGCGATCGTCGTCAATAGCGGTAACGCCAATGCGTACACGGGACGCACCGGGCTGCAGGTGGCGAAGCACATGTGCGGGGTCGCTGCCGACGTGCTCGGTATCGATCCACTAGACGTGATCCCGTCGTCGACCGGGCGGATCGGTGCGCAGCTGCCACGGGCGAAGATCGAGCGTGGCGTGCGCGCCGCCTGCAAGGCGCTGTCTGCCGACGGATTCCACGACGCTCTCGAGGGAATCATGACCACCGACGCCTTCCCGAAGTTCGGCGTCGAGTCGCTCGTCGTCGACGGACGGGAGATCACGGTGGCAGGCATGGCGAAGGGAGCGGGGATGATCGCGCCGCGTCTGACACGCCAGGCGCCCAAGCAGGCGACGATGTTGGCCTACTTCCTGACCGATGCCGCCGTGACGCCGGCCGCACTGCGGCGCGGCGGCGAGAGGGGACGGGCCGTGGCCGTCAGCCGGGTGCGGGTGGATGGAGATAGGAGCTCCAGCGGGACCGTCGTCGTGCTCGCCAACGGGGTCGCAGGCAACGCACCGATCACCCTGCGTTCCCGAGCGTTCCCGGAGCTTTGCGGGGCAGTCGGCCGTCTCATGGAACGGCTGGCGCGGGCACTGATCAAGGATGGCGAGGGCGCCACCAAGGTCGTGGACATTCGCGTTCGCGGCGCGCGCAACGTCGCCGACGCGGAACGCGCCGCCGAGGCGATTGCACGCTCGCCGCTGTGCAAGACCGCGTTCTACGGAAGCGACCCCAACATGGGCCGCGTCATCTGCGCACTCGGCTACAGCGGCGCCCACTTCGATCCGACGAAGATCGATGTCTTTCTCGACGACCTGCAGATCGTCCGACGGGGCGTCGAGATCACCGGTAGCGTCGAAAAGCAGGCGCACCGCAAGATGAAGGCCGACGAGTTCACCCTGACGATCGACCTGCGGGCCGGAAACTCCGTAGCCCACCGCGTGACCTGTGATCTGAGCGTCGAGTACGTGCATTTCAATTCGGCTTACACGACCTGAACGTTTCCCGCGCCGCCGTCGTCGCCCGCGGGTACGGCGTTCGTTGACATCGGCGATCCGGCTGGATTACCGGTCGCGTGGGAGAACCGGCCGTGTCCGCCAATCCATTCGCACTTCCCGCTCGTACCCCCGCGGCTCGACGACCCCTGCGGCTGGCAAGCGCACGGACGCCGCGCGCCTGGACCTGGAGGGCGACGCCTCGATGACTTCCGCTTCGTCACTTCCCGAGCGTGGTCGCACGGTGCGCTGGCCGAAGATGCGTCCGCGCTTCGTGGTCGAGGTCGATTGCGAGGTCGGGCACGTGATGCACGAGTTGCGCGCCGCGGCGTCGGCTGCGGAGCCGCGCGTCGCGGCGGACCTCGCCACGCACAACGGCGTTCTCAGCGTGCCCGAAACGGAGCGGGCGTTCTGGTCGACCTACCTCGACCTCACGCTCGAACGACGCCCCGCCCCGCCCGACGCGGCGCGAGGGTCGACCCGGGTGCTCGGCGTGTTCTCGCCGCAGCCCGAGATCTGGACGGCCTACGTGTTCACGATCGGGTCGCTGGTCGTCGCGGCGATTTTCGGCGTCATGGTCGCGATCGTCCAGCTCGCTCTCGGCGACGTCCCCTGGGGCTTGCTCGTGACGCTGGTTGCGGTGCTGCTCGGGGCGCTCGTGTACACCACCACCCTGGTCGGCCAGGGGTTGGCAGCCGACGAAATGTATCGCTTGCGCAGCCACCTCGACGAGTGTCTGCAGCGCGCGGAAGCGCGCGCCCGCGACGAGCCGCCGACGGCGTTGGAAAGCGCACGGTTGTAGGCAGCCGCTGGCGGCTTGGTGACCCTGGTCGACGGCTGTCGGCGTAGATCAGGCTCCGGGTGGTAGGCAGGCGGACATCCCGTCGCATACCGCGGCGGGCGACGCTTCGACCAGCACTGCGTTGTCCAGCCCACGCAGCGCCTGCCACCACGGGGGACGCTCGTCGCCATCACCCAAGACCAGAGATCGGGCAGCACGGGCGATCGGCTCGACGTAGTCCGGTGGACGGATCGTGGCATCACCGATGGCGACACGCGGGTCGG
>CALJUJ010000124.1 GCA_937975525.1 uncultured bacterium | reverse complement strand
ATGTCGAAGAGGCCGAGACGCACTTGCTCGAGCGTGACCAGCGCCGCGAGCAACCTGGCGACGCCTGCCGCCGCGACACGACGATCCGCGTCGTGCTCTTCCAGCACCATGCCGCCTTGCGCGTCGATCAAGATTGCCGACAGACCGGGAGCCAGCTCGATTCCGTAGAGCGGCCGCACCGACGCGGCGAGCAAGCCTCCCAAGGCGACGATGCCCAGGAGAGCAGACGCCGACCGGAAAAGGCGGCGCCTTCCGTCCGGTCCGGAGGTCGGCGATCGGGTCGGGCGGCGCACGGCGGAATCAAGCGGCCTGGCAGCCGCGCCGACTCCACTCGGTGCGCAGGATCGAGTAGGCGACCCGCTCGACACGGCGGCCCTGGCGGTCGGCCGCCACGACGGGCTGCGGTTCACGGGCCATGCCGAGCTTCTCCATCGTGCGGTACGAACGGCGGTTCAGGGGATCGCACACCGCACGTATGCGCCGCAGGCGCAGCTCGTCGAAACCGTAGTCGAGCAGCAGCTGTCCGGCTTCGACGTTGTGCCCGCGCCCCCAGTACCGACGCGCCAACGTGTAACCGATCTCGCCGAGTCCCCACAGCCGACTGACCACGCGCAGGTCGACCACACCGATCACCTTGCCGTGGTCGATGTGCTCGACCGCAAAGGTCACCGGACCCATATGGGAGGCAAGCGCACGCTGGATGTAGTCCATCGAGTCGAACGGTGAGCGGTGCGGCTCCCAGCCTGCGGCTCGCGTCACGGCCGGGTCGGAGGCGTACTCGAAGACATCGTCGGTGTCCTCGGGCCGGAATCGGCGGAGCAGCACTCGTCTCCCGCGCAGCATGCATGCTCCCCCCGGTGCAAGGGCTCAGAGCAACTCCCGATGCGAGAGGTATTCCGCAACGAGCACAGCTCCCTTGGCAGCCCCCATCTTGGTGTTGTGGGAGACGAGCATGTACTTGATTCCGTTGTCGAGAGCGTGGTCGCTGCGGATGCGGCCGACGCTCGTCGTCATCCCCCCGTCGACGTCACGATCGAGACGCGGTTGCGGCCGGTACGGGTCGTCGTGCACCGTGACCATCCGCGACGGTGCCGAGGGGAGACCGAGGCCGACGAACTCGCGGCCGAACTCTTCGAAGGCCGCGCGCACCTGCTCCGGGCTGCATGGCTCTTCGGTCGACACCCAAACCGCCTCGGTGTGGCCTTCGATCACCGCAGCGCGCGTACAGGTGGCGCTCACCGGGAACACGGCGGGGCGAATCTCACCGTTCTCCAGGATGCCGAGGATCTTGCCGGTCTCCTTCGCGACCTTCTCCTCCTCGCTCGGGATGTAGGGAATGATGTTGTCGAGAATGTCGAGACCGATCACGCCGGGCGAGCGCCCCGCCCCCGAGATCCCCTGCATCGACGTCATCAGAACCTTGCGAATACCGAACTGGTCGTGGATCGGCTTGAGCGTCACCACGAGCCCCATCGTCGTACAATTCGGCAGCGGAATCACGAATCCGCGCCAACCGCGCGCCCGGCGCTGCCGTTCGATCAGCTCGACGTGAGCCTCGTTGACCCCGGGCACGAGGATCGGAACGTCCTCCTCGTAGCGAAACGCCGATGCCGTGCTCAGCACGGCGGCCTGCTCCGCGAATCGAGGCTCGAGCTCGCGCGCCGGCTCCGAGTCGATCGCGCTGAAGACGATGTCGATGCCATCGAGGTCGAGCGCGCCAGCGTTCTCGACCTCGAGGCCGAGCACCTCGGCGGGCGGCTCCTCGGCACACCACCAGCGGCGGGCACCGCTACCCGGATCGCGGATGGCCTCGAAGTAGGGTTTACCCGCAGATCGTTCCGATGCCGCGAGCTTGACCACCTCGAACCAGGGGTGCCCCGACAGTGCTGCGAGAAACTGTTGACCGGCGATACCGGTCGCGCCGACGACTGCAACTCTCTTCTTCATCCTTGGGACCTCGAGCGCCCATATACAGATGACGCTATCTCCGAAGTCAAATCACCCGGCACCGAAATCGACGATCGTCGGTCCGCCAACAGCGACCCGGTCCGGGCCTGATTGACAGGCTCATTCGATGTCTCTAAGACAGGCGGCCGGCGGGCGGCGGTGCCGACCGAAAACGCACCGCGAAGCGATCGCCGAAACCGAGGCAGCCTACGGATCCCAAGCGCAAAGAGCGGCGCTCCGAACGCCCGCGACGAAACAGCCCCGCACGCATCGTCGACCTGACCGCTGCGCAGATCCAACGCGCCTTGCAGCCGCGTCTACGCGGCCACGGCCACATTCGCGTGCGCCGCAGGATGGGCTCGACGCTCACCATCGCCCACTGCTTCGACAGCGAGTGGAGCGGCCGCGAGGTCGCCCTTCCGGTTGCGCAACTGCGAATGCGAGACGGTGGATGCGTAGGCCTGTACTGGCGTCGCGGCAGCGGCCGCTGGTCGCCCTACCGGCGCGAACACGAGGCGCCGTTCCACGGGACTCTCCACGAATGCCTGGCCGAGATCGCTGCCGACCGCTGGGGCTGTTTCTGGAACTGACCCCGTCTCACGGCACGAGCACGATCTTGCCCGTGCTCGCCCGCGACGCCAGGTCGGCGAGCGCCGCAGCCGCCTCCTCCAACCGATAGGTCTTCGACACCCATGGCCGGATCCGGCCGGCTGCATGAAGCGTGAACAACTCGGCGCTGACCGTCGCTAGGCGAGCCGGGTGGTCGTCGCGGTAGGCACCCCAATTGAGCCCGACGACGGCAACGTTCTTGAGCATGAGGCGGTTCATCTTCATCGACGGGATCTCGCCCGACGCGAAGCCGACCACCAACAACCGCCCGCCGAACGCGAGTATGCGGGTCGACCGCTCGAACGTGTCGCCGCCGATGGGGTCGAAGACCAAGTCGG
>CALJUJ010000123.1 GCA_937975525.1 uncultured bacterium | reverse complement strand
TCGAACGACGAGGTCGCCGCTCCGGCGTCGACGCCGACGCCGGAGCGCGACACGCAATCCGACCGCACCCAACCGGTGACGGCGAGCGAAGCCGACGACGACGTCACCCACTACTCCTACCGCGGCAGCGATGGAGGCGGCGGAGCCGACGACCTCGCGCAGCCGACCGATGCGGACGGCTCCTTTGCGGTTCCGCTCGGCGACCTCGCGGCGCTCACCGAGATCGCCGACCGGGTCGAAGGGGTCGATCCGGTCGCCGACGACGGCGCCTGGTTCCCGGAAGACGCCGTGCTGCACGTGCCCGGGGCGGGCGCCGCCGTAGGTCCCGAGGGCGGGTTTTCCTTCTGGGTCGAGCCGGCCTGGAATGGTTCCGACGAGGGCGATCACTCCTTTCTCCAGCTCCGGGATCCGCAGCGCTGGGAGAATCGGGTGCAGATCTTCAAGAACGGCCCCTTCCTGCGCTTCCTGTTCACCGATGCCTCGGGAACGGAGCGCGGCGTCGGCACCGACATCACGCACTGGGTCGCGGGAGAGCGACACTCGATCAGCGCGACGTGGGCCGAGGGAATGACGTACCTCTACGTCGACGGGGTGCTCGTCGGCACCGACCCCTACCCGGCGGACCTGACGATGCCACCGACGACCCCGCTTCTGCTCGGGTCCGACCACCCCGGCGGCATTCCCGGGGCGGCCGCGGTTCTCGGTGGCTTCGAAGCGCACGACCGCGAGCTCGGCGCCGACGACGTCGCCGTGCCGAACCCCCGGTGAGCGACCCCGTCCACATCCCGATTCTCACCGCCGAAATCCTCGACCTGCTCGAGCTCCGTCCCGGTGACACCTGCATCGACGCAACGGTGAACGGCGGCGGGCATGCCGCGGCTTTTCTCGAGAGGACCGCTCCGGACGGACGGGCGCTGGGGATCGACCGCGACGCCCTCGCGCTCCCACGCGCTCACGCACGACACGCCGACGCGATTGCCAGCGGACGCCTGATGCTCCGTCACGGCAACTTCCGCGAGTTGGGCGAGATCGCGGCAGCAGCCGGCTTCGCCGACGTTCGTGCCATCCTCTTCGACGTCGGTGTCAGCTCCTACCACTTCGACCGCAGCGGGCGTGGGTTTCGGTTTGCCGAGGACGAGCCGCTCGACATGCGCTTCGACACCGAAGACGACGTGTCGGTCACGGCAGCTGAGCTCGTTGCGGACGCATCGGTCGAGGACCTGACGCGAATCATCCGCGAGCTCGGCGAGGAACGCTTTGCGAGCCGAATCGCCCGATCCATCGTTCGCGCCCGCGAGCGGGCACCGATCGAGAGCACGGAAGCTCTGGTCGATGCCATCCGCGCCGCATTGCCGGCGAACGTGCGCTGGCGCTGGGCGCGCTCGGCGGCAAGGGTTTTCCAAGGACTGCGCATCGCCGTCAACGACGAGCTGACCGCGGTCGAGGAGGCGCTGCCGCAAGCTTTCGAGCTACTCGCTGCCGACGGACGTCTCGCCGTACTGTCGTTTCATTCGCTGGAGGATCGTCTGGTCAAGCGCGCCTTCGTCAGCCTTCGGCAGCGCGGGCTCGCGCGTATCCTCACGAAGAAGCCGCTACAGGCAGCGACGGAAGAGATCGAAGCCAACTCGCGCGCCGCGAGTGCCAAGCTGCGGGTTTGCGCCCGCGTCGCCGGCTCAACCCCGTAGCAAGATGTCGCAGAAGGTCCGGACGCGGCGGACGATGCGCCCAACGCGGCTGGTCTGGATGTCGCGTCGGAGCCAGACGAGCAGCTTGCGTTCGAGACGATAGCGATCGAGCCTCGGCGCGGGCTGGACCGTGCGGCCGCCGTCGCGGGCGGCACGCTCGACCGGGGCGAGCAGCTCGCCCGCCGCGAAGCCCCACGTCTCGACGTCGATCGGATCGAGGGAGCCGAGCATCGCTCGCATGCGCGAAAGCTTGGCCGGATCGGCGGCGAGCTCGTCCGCCCATTTTTCCAGCGACGTCGTCACCGGTCGGCTCTGCTTGTTGACCGTGATCGGATCGCCGAGACCTTTGGCTTCCTGCTTGTGCTTGCCGTAGTCGATCATGTCGGGCTCGAAGCCGACGTCGAGAAAGGAGCACACCCGCTGCATCTGCGCCTCGGGGTCCGAGACGAGCTGTTCGTAGCCGACCTGAACCAATGGCACCCGGCCTTCGCGGAGAAACCTCGCCATCGCCGGCACGTAGCGTTCGAGGATCGGATTGAAGCGATGTGCCGCTTCGTAGTCGCCGTCGAAGAAGGAGTTGGCGTAGGAGCTGAACACGGCCGCCGGGTGCCGCGTCAGGACGACGTATCGTGCCGCGGGAAACAGTTTCGAGATGAACGGCAGGACCAGGGCGTTGGCCGGGGTCTTGTCGAGGAAGTACCGCTTGCCCGAGCCCTTCGCCGCGAGCAGTCGCCCGTAGAGCACGTCGACGTAGGCACGACACGCATCGAGGTAGTCCTCGTCGGCGCGGGGCAGATCGGCCACGAGCGCGCGAATGGCGTCCGCTGCCTGCACCTGATCGAAGGGCGCCTTCTCGACGGTGTCGTAGTACCCGAGGTGCGCGAGGGGGCCGAAGAGATGAGGCTCCGGGCGGCTGTAGATCTGCGAGTGAGCGCTGAGCATGCGCATCAGGAGCGTGCTGCCGCTGCCCGGCGGGCCGATGACGAACACGAGGCGATCCTCGATCGGCGCGATGGTCTGGCCTGCCCGAGTCACTTCTCGTCCCTCTTCGATCCGGCCAGGTACGCAGCGAGCACGTTCCGACTGTGCTCGTCTTCGTGGCAGTAGACGCAGAGGTTCTCCCAGTTGCTGCCATCGGGGGGGTTGTTGTCGTGGTTGCCGTCGCGGTGGTGAACGGTGAGGAGGTGAAGCTCCTCGCGCTCGAACTCGCGCGCGCACTTGGCGCAGATCCAACCGTGCAGCGCCAGGGAACGGGCTCGGTAGCCCTGCTGCCGAGTCGTGCTGGCAGTGCGCGCCTCCCGTACGAGCGCCTCGGCCTCGACACCGCCGCGCTTCCCGCCCCGCCGTGGTCGGAAGCTACGCATCCGGTTCGATCACCTCCGGTTCGATCACCTCCGGCTCGATCGCCTCCGGCTCGGGCACCGCTTCGGCCACAGGGGCGTCGAGATCCGAGAACGTCAGCAGATCCCACTCGGATTCGCCCGCACGGCGCGTGCGCAGGCGCGTGCCGACGGCCTCCACCGAGGCCCATTCCGACTCGACGCGAATCTCGTGGTCGCCGGGCGGGATCTCGAGAGTGGCGAAGACGATGGCGTCCTCGGCGCGCGGCCGGTCCAGAGTCGACTCGACCCGTTCGCCATCGACGAACACGCGCACCGTGCCGGCGCGCACCTCGGCCATGAGCTGACGCGGCACATCGCCGGCGAACGTCCACGTCCCCTGCCAAACGGCGCGGCAAGGCACGTGGCTGCGCGTGCTCGGCAGGCGGCAGGCATCGGGGACGAGGGCGAGGCTGATTGCCGGCTCCCAGCGCTCGAGGAACGGCGTCTCATCGTCGCCGCGAAAGTACTGCGCGCGGACGCCACCGATGAGAGGCCGGCCATCGCCATGCACCTCGGGCCCGAGCACGCACGCGACGAAGGTAGCGAACCGCGGGCCGTCCGGGTGTCGATAGTTGCTACACGATGCGGCCGGGAAGCGCTGCTCGATCAGCTCGGCGATCTCCTCCCCTTCGAACATCGGCAGGCGCACGAGAACGTGGAGCTCGCGTCCCGCGAACGGCCCCTCCGCGCCCGAGAGCAGCGGCAGCAAGTCGTGACTCGTATCCCCGGGGAGCCGGTCGCCGCGCCACCATTCGTAGTCACTCGGCTGGAAGAAATTCCCCATGTCGCTGATCAGCTGCAGGTACCCGTTGTCGGGCATGTCGTGGAAGTAGCGAATCGCCACCGTGTAGTTCGTGTGGAACGACGAGCGCACGACGACGCTCGACATCATCTCGCGAAAGTACACGTGGTAGTTGTCGGCAAATGCGATGCCGCCGAACAGCGCGCACGCCAGCGCCAGCGGCGCCCAGGCGATACGTCCCAGGCGCCGGCGGACGAATCCGCCGGCGCCATCGAGGAAGAAGCCGGCGAGAATGAACACCAGGGGGATGATTCCCTGCAGCCTGCGAATGTCGAAGTTGTGGGTGAAGATGGTGCCGAAGGCCAACAGGACCACGAAATAGAACGCGTAGAAGCCCTGCATCCGCACCCCGGCCCAGACGATGCAGTAGGCGAGGCCGAGGACGAGCAGCGTTCCCGAGACCGGGTCGAGTTGCGGCTTGCCGGGTACGTTGAACACCGCCGACCCATCGCCGAGGTGGTTGAACATCATCGCCGTGCTGCGCAGGCGGTCGAGGCGCTGCTCCAGCATGAGCGCTCGGTCGTCGTGGTAGTATTGCGGGTTGTTCGTGGCCCTACCGACCGCCTCGACGAAGTAGGTCGGATTCGCGGTCAGCCGGTAATACAAAGGCGTGGCGAGAACGGCGAACGCGACGCCGGCAACGACGAAGCCGACAGCTTGAGACTGCCGCGAGGCGCGCACGGCGTTGCGCGCGCTCGGGATGACCGCTTGCCGGTACTCCCATAGGTGCTGCACGACACTGATGCCGAAGAACAGCGCAACGAAGGCCGGTGTGGCCCGGTATCCCGCGTAGGCATAGAGCGTGTAGGCGCAAAGCAGACCAATCCACGGGTAGGCGGCGAGCCCGCCGCGCCGGTAGACGCGGATCGCCAAGTACAGAACGAGCAGGATCAGGGGCAGCGTCGGCCCGAACACCGCATGCGCATGGCGAGCGTAGATCAGGTGCCAGCGGCAAAACGCGAACAGGGTCGTTGCCGCCAGGGCCGCGGGGCGCGAGACGAGCTCGCGCATCAGGAGATAGAAGGGCACGATCGAGAGCCAGCTGACGATCGTGAACGGCAGGCGAATCGCGGTGAAGGTGTCGCCGCAGAGCGCCATGAAGGGCACCGGGAGCCAGCGGTCGAGGAGAACCCCCCAAGGTCGCAGGCCTTCGCGAATGGCCACCGCCCCCTGCCCCGACTGCGGCTCTTCGATCGCGCAGATACCGTCGTAAGGAGGGAACGAGTCGTATCGATAGAACCGCAAGAACAGGCCGAGAAGCAGCACGGCAGCGAAGGCGGCGACCTCCCACCGAGGCCACGACAACGGCGGCGCCTCCTTGCGGAAGCCCTGGTCGATGCGACTCAGCCCGAAGCTCCAGGCGAACGTCCCCAGCGTGACCGCCACGAAGCCGCGTTCGAACGATTCCGCCCAATCCACGGAGAGCGCCCAGGATCCCCACATTGCGGCGCCGACCCCGGCGAGGATCGCGGCCCAACCCAGGAGCTTGTCGCCCGCGTCCGGCCGCTCCGCCGACGGGCGGCTCTCGGTGGCGCGCAACGGGCTCGGGCGCCCGGCTGCCCAGGCCGCCACGAATGCGCCCACCACCAGGGCCCACGAGGACGTGCTCCAGTCGGTGCGCTGAAAGATGTTCCACTGCGCTACGCCACAAACGGCCAACGCCGCCAGGACGAGAAGGAAGCGGAGCACCGACGGCGGCGCGGCAGATTCTTCGTGCGGATTCATTCCCCGTCCCGACGCAAAATGGCGACGATGTTGTCCGCTTGCACCAAGGGTTGCAAGAGCGCAAAGCCCGCCAGGGCCGCCGCATTCGCGTACACGCCCAGTCCGCGCGCGCCGGGATCGGCGCGATCCATCTGCGCGCGACGCAGCGATCCGCGCAAGCGAAAGCCGCGCAGCGAGAGCTGGCCCACCGTCGCGAATCCGGCGCTGCGGCCGAGCGCCTCGACGCTGCGCCGATTCAAGTACCAGAGGTGTGGAAACGGATAGTGCACCTGGAAGGCCCGCTCGAGCGGACCTGCCAGACCCATCTTGCGGAGCAACTCACTCAACCGAAAGGCGAATCCATCCGACGACGGAATGGACAGGACCAGCAATCCCCCGGCCGCCAGCCGGTCGGCGCACGCCGCGAGCACGCCACGGGGGTCGGGCAGATGCTCGAAGACGTCGTGGAAGGTGATCCAGTCGAACCGCGGCCAACTCGCCGGGAGATCCTCGGGGAAGAGCCCGTGGACCAGCGCGACATCCTCGGGAAGAGCGCGCCGCGCACGGTCGAAGAAGAAGCGGTCCGGTTCGATCCCGAAGCCTCGCGCCCCGCGTTGCCGCGCCGCCTCGAGAAACCAACCACTCGAGCATCCGACATCGAGCACCCGCGCGCCGACGATCGGGCGAAGCTTGGCGGCGGCGTCGAGGATCCTCGCGTAGCCCGACTGGCGCAGCTCGCGAAACGCGTCGTCGAACTTGCTCCGGTCCAACTGACCGTCGACCGTCGACTGCGGAACGGCGACGAGCTGGTACAGCCCGCAGTCGACGCACCGGCGCACGGGATGCCCGGCGACGGCATAGGCATCGACGAGTGGCGCAGCGCAGCCTGCGGGGCAGCGCGTCGGAGAATCGAGAAGCGGCTCGCTCATGGGTTCACGTTTCGTACGCGCCGGACGTAGCGGCGGTTGTTAGCATGCGTCCGCCTCGCGGCGAAACCGGGCGTGTCGTCGCCGGCGCCGCGCCCGAAGCCGGCGCTCCCGCTCGCCGGGGCACTACGCCGGCGGCGCCGCAGCGACTCGTTCGCGCAACGCACACGTCTACACGTGCTCGGTTTGCGGCATCATGTCGTACGCACGCACGGCTCCGACGCGGTATCCCTGCGCAGCCATCACATCGAGATCGCGCGCCAAGGTGCGCGGATCACATGAGACGTAGATCACGCGGCGCGGCGCGCTGGCCGCGATCGCCGCGAGCAGCTCCGCCGTGGCGCCCTTGCGCGGGGGATTCAAGCAAACCACAGCAGGCCGCAATTCACGCGCCAGCTCAGCGAGCACGGCACCGGCATCGCCGGCGTGGAAGCGGGTGTTGTGGATCCCGTTCAATCGGGCGTTGCGCTTGGCGTCGACGACGGCGATCGGCGACGACTCGACGCCGAACACCGTCCGCGCCGAGGCGGCGAGGTGGAAGGTCAGAGCCCCGACCCCGCAGAACAGGTCGAAGGCCACCTCCTGCGAACCCAGGTCCGCCCAACTCGCCACCTGCCGATAGATGCGGCCCGCGACATTGGGATTCGCCTGGAGAAACGCTCCGGCCCGGGTCCGCAGACGTAGACCGCCGATCTTCTCCACCAGCCCGTCCTCCTTGGTCAGTGCGGCGAAGTCGGGACCGAAGATGACGTTCCCCGGATCGCGGTTGACGTTGAGGACGACGCTGGAGACCGACCGGCTGCGTCGGATCGCCCGCACGATCTCGCCGAGGCGAGGCACGGCTCGGGTGCTCGCGACCAACACCACCTGCACTTGTCGATTCCAGAGACTGGTGCGCACGATCAGGTAGCGCAGAACACCGGCGCCGCTGCGCTCGTCGTAGATGGACAGGCGATGGCGCTCGAGGACGGCCGCCACGCGCGCAATCACATCGTTGATCGGCGGCGCGTGTACCGGGCAACGACGGATATCGACGACGTCGTGCGTCCCGGGCCGGTAGATGCCCAGCAGCAAGCCGTTCGGAGATTCGCGCGCCACCAGCTTGGCCTGATTGCGGTAGCCGAAAGCGCGCGGCGAACCGACGACGTCGGGTACGTCGACGTCCGCCAGAGTCGCGTACTCGGCCAGCGCGGCACGCACGAGATCACGCTTGCGATCCAGTTGGGCGCCGTACGCGGTTCCGATCAAGGGGCAACCGACGCACCGGGGGTAGTGCGGGCACGGGGAATCTCGGGGCATCGCAACTTCACGCTGCCGGCGCGGCCGCTGGCGAGCGTACGATCACCGCTCGTCGCGGCGCCGGAAGACGCCGCTGCGACCGCCGCGCTTCTCGACGAGCGCGATCTCTTCGATCGTCATCTCACGGTCGATCGCCTTGCACATGTCGTAGACGGTCAATGCGGCCACGCTCACTGCGGTCAAGGCCTCCATCTCGACGCCGGTCTTACCGCGCACGTCGACGCGAGCCTCGATGCGAAGACGGTCCGGAGCAGAGACCGCCAGGTCGACGCGGGCGACCTCCACCGGCAGCGGATGACACATCGGAATGAGGTCGGCCGTTCGCTTCGCCGCCATGATGCCGGCCACCCGGGCCACGGCCAAAACCTCGCCCTTGGCGACGTCGCCGGCGACGATTCGCTGCAGCGTCGCCGGCTGCATGCGCACGAATCCTCGGGCTACGGCGCTGCGGGCGGTCACCTTCTTGGCGCCGACGTCGACCATCTGTGCCCGACCCTGCTCGTCGAGGTGGGTGAGCTTCCGACTCGATATTGCCTTGGCGGAACGTGCCACGTAGAACCTTTCGCTATGTCGCACTACAGGATCATCATCCTCGGTTCCGGGCCTGCGGGCTACACGGCCGCCGTCTACGCGGCGCGCGCCGACCTCCAACCCATGCTCGTCGAGGGCATCCAGCCCGGCGGTCAGCTTACTATCACGACCGACGTCGAAAACTACCCTGGGTTTCCCGAAGGCGTGATGGGACCCGACATGATGCAACTGTTCCGCCAGCAGGCCGAACGATTCGGCACGGTTCTCGTGTCGGGCGAAGCCACCGCGGTCGACGTCCGCGAGCGTCCCTTTCGCGTGACGGTCGGCGACGAGGTCAGCACCTGCGACGCGTTGATCATCTCCACCGGCGCCAGCGCTCGCCTTCTCGGAATCGAGTCTGAGACCCGCCTCATGGGGCACGGCGTCTCCGCCTGCGCCACGTGCGATGGCTTCTTCTTCCGCGACAAGCGCCTTCTCGTCGTCGGTGGAGGCGACACGGCAATGGAGGAAGCGACGTTTCTGACGAAGTTCGCGAGCCAGGTCTCGATCGTGCACCGACGCGACGAGCTGCGAGCTTCGAAGATCATGCAAGATCGTGCGCACAAGAATCCGAAGATCGATTTCGTCTGGAACGCGGTCATCGACGAGATCCTCGGCACGCCCGAGACGGGCGTCACCGGCGCGCGTTTGCGCGACACGAAGGACGACAGCACGCGCGAGGTCGAGTGCGACGGCGTGTTCCTGGCCATCGGCCACCAGCCGAATTCCTCTCTGTTCGAGGGCCAGCTGGACCTCGACGACAACGCCTACGTCATCACCGAGCCGGGCTCGACGCGCACCAGCGTCCCCGGGGTGTTCGCCGCGGGCGACGTGCAAGATCACGTCTACCGCCAGGCGGTCACGGCCGCCGGCTCGGGTTGCATGGCCGCGATCGACGCCGAGCGCTGGCTCGAAAGCCAGGAATAGCCACGGTGGCCGCCGTTCGGACTCAGCGCCGAACGGCGACGCCGTGTTGGGCGAGGAAATCCTTGCACTGCGCCACGGTGTACTCGCGGTAATGGAAGATCGACGCGGCGAGCGCCGCGGTGGCACCGCCGGTCGTCAGCCCTTCCCGAATGTGGTCGAGGGTGCCGACGCCGCCCGAGGCGATCACCGGCACGTGGACTCGGTCCGCCACGGCGCGCGTGAGCTCGAGATCGTAGCCCTGCTTGGTGCCGTCGCGATCCATGCTCGTCAGCAGGATCTCGCCCGCGCCCAGCTCCTCCATGCGTGCCGCCCAATCGAGCGCGTCGAGCCCGGTGGGGGTCCGACCGCCGTGGATGTAGACCTCCCAGCGAGCCGGGTCACTGCCCAGAATGCGCTTGGCATCGATCGCGACCACCGTGCACTGGCTGCCGAAGCGCTGCGCTGCC
>CALJUJ010000122.1 GCA_937975525.1 uncultured bacterium | reverse complement strand
TGTCGATGAAGAAGCCGTCGTTGGGTGAGATGGAGAGGGCGCGGCGAATGAGCTCTTCGGCCTCGTCGAGGCGGATACCCAGCTCGGCCCACGTATAGCCGAGGTAGTTCAGGGCGGCGGCATTCTCGCCGTTGATCTCGATCGCACGCTGCATCGATTCAATGCAGCGGTCCTTGTCGCCGGACTCGTTGTACCAATGACCAAGCGTGAAGAAGAAGTGGTCGTTCTCCGGGTGCTTCTGCGTCAACTCCTGCATGAGGCGGATCGCCTCGTCGGTATCTCCTGCGTCGTGGTGGAGCGAGGCGAGCAGGGCGGCGAGATCGGCGTCTTCCGGTTGCACCTCGGTGGCGCGTCGCACGTGATCGATGGCTTCGCCGAGCTTGTCCTGGCGTCGCAGCAGGAAGGCCAGATAGGTTGCAGCCTCCGGGTACATCTCGCTGTCTGCCGGGATCTCGAGCAGAGTTTCGGTGGCGGTTTCGTCGTTGCCGACTTTCGCGTGGGCGAGTCCGAGGTAATAGCGAACCCGGTGGTTGTCCGGGTCTGCGGCGAGGACGAGCGAGAACTCGGTGATCGCCTTGGCGAAGTCGCCTCGCTCAAGATAGATCGCGCCGATCTTGGTGCGTGCGTCGCCTGGATCCGGCTCGACCTTCTCGATCTCCTGGAATTCCGTCAGCGCCTCGTCGAGCCGGTCTTCGCCGACGTAGAGCCGGCCGAGCCGTTTGCGCACGAGCGAGTTCGTCGGGTCGATTTCGAGCGCCCGCTTGTAGAGCTCGATGGCTCGCTCGTTCTCGCCCTTGGCTTCGAAGACCAACGCGAGGTTCAGGAGCGACTGCTCCGAATCCGGTTTGAGCTCGAGCGCGCGCTCGAAGGACACGATGGCACCGTCCAGATCGCCCGCGGCGGCGCGTACGCGGCCGAGGAAGAAGTGCGCGAGCAGCGATGACGGACGCTCGCCCGTGAGCCCTCCGAGCAGGCCTTCGGCCTCGTCGAAGCGGCCGAGCTTGCCGTACAGGGCACCGAGGTAGAGCGTCGCGTTGCGGTTGTCGGGGTCCCGTTCAAGCACCGCTTCATACTGGGCGATCGCCGCTTCGTCCTCGCCGAGCCCGCTGAGCAGGCCGGCCAAGTCCAGCCGCGTGTCGAGGTCCTCGGGATCCAGCTCCACCACCTTGGCGAGCTGCGCGCGAGCGTCCGCGAGGCGTCGCTTCGGGCTCTGCACGTAGAGCCGCGCCAGCCGGCTGCGCAGCAACGCCGAGCTCGGGTCGACGGCGGCTGCCTGCTCCAGCTCGCGCAGCGCGCGATCGTCGTCGCCTTCGTAGGCGGCGATCTGGGATGCGATGAAGTGCGCGATCGCCTCGGACTCGGGTGGCAGGGGCGACTCGCGGATCTCGGACGAGCCGATTTCCGTGCTCCACGGAAACGCGTCGAGCGGCGACGAACCGGGACGCACCGCGGAACAGGCGCTCATGGCCAGAGCGAGGCCACCCAGCATGAGGGTGGGCAAGTGGAGGCGGTAAGCCTTTCTCGGCATCGTCGGCCATCCCTAGCACAAGCCTGCAGGCCGTTCTATGTCGCAGGCATGGCGAACGACGAACGCGAGTACACTGCCTCGACGCCGACCGAGTGGCGCGCCCGGGGGCAGCTTCGATGACCCAGGTGCTCGGCCCGGAAAGAGACGTCGGCCAGGGGCTCGATCGGCACAAGCGCGCTTCCGGGGACCGCGCGATCTTGGCGCTGCTGACCGATCCTGGGGTCAGCGATCAGGTCGACCTCGTCATCACACGCAGCGGGGCCTTCTACGAAGTTTGGTCGCGCCGCGGCCTAGTGCGATTTCGCCGGCTGCTGCACGCAGGAGGCGTGGGATTCGAAGTCGTCGAAGTGGTTGGCGAGAATCCGATCGAGCGGCAGGACCCCACGGCGGTATCGACCTGCGCGGCGGAGTTGGAGGCTGCGCACGCATCGGGGGCACCCACGGACGACGTCAACCGCGCCTACTTCGAACCCGAGGTGCTCAGCTATCCCTGGGCCTACGAGCGCATCGCGCAACTCTTCGATAGTCCCCACGCCCCGGATCTGGTCGTCAGCCCGAAGTGCTACGCCTTCGGGCTGCAGCCGGGACAACACGGCGCACTCGACTGTGTCCAGTCGCGGGCTCCGCTGGCGTTCGCGGGTCCGGGCATTCGACCCGGCAGGGTCGACGTCGCGGCGCGCCACGTCGACATCGCGCCCACGATTGCGTGCTTGATGGGCTTCCCGAAGATCGACGGCCGGGACGCCAGCGGCCGTTCATCGAGCGAGCGCGGATGCGCGGCGGACGTGTACCTTGCGCGCCAGGACGGACGAGCCCTGGAGGAGATGGTGGCCGTCGACGGAGGCGGGCGCCCCGGGCGCGTCTATTTGGTTCTGTTCGACGGATTGTCGCATTCGGAGCTGATGGCGCTCGTCGAGAGCGGTGATTCGGCGGTGCGCAACCTGAGACGAATTCTCGACCGGGCGGCGCTGTGTGCCCACGGCTCCACCGTCAACTTCCCGAGCATCACGTGGCCGAGCCACAGCACGATCCTGACGGGTTCATGGTGCGGGCACCACGATGTCGTCAATCCCGCGTACTATCTGCGGGCCACCAAGGAATCGGTTGCTCCGCAAGCGCAGGGAGTGCTGACGGAGGGCTTTCTGGGCGCCGGGGTCGAGACGCTCTACGAGGCATTCCAGCGGGTCTTCGGGGATGACGTCGTCACGGCATCGATTCATGAACCGCAGGGGAGGGGAGCCGCACATGCGCCGCTCGAGCAGCGTCTCCTGACGCCGAAGGCACGGCTGAAGGCATTGACCCCCGACTTGGTGGCCGACGTCGGCGAGCGCCACGCGCGCGATGGCAAGGACAACGTCCATCGTGAGGCGGTGCTGGATGCGCGTGGGGTCGCCCAGGTGCTCGCGTTGCTCGAAATGCCGACGCCGCCACTGTTCGTCGCTCACGAGTTTGCGATGACCGATGGCGCCGGCCACGACTACGGGCCGCACGGCGACGGCCTGCGTGCGGCCGTCGCCGAGACGGATCGCCGCCTCGGGCGCGTGCTCGATGCGCTCGAAGAGCGCGGATGGTTCGAGGACACGCTGTTCGTCTTCACTAGTGACCACGGCATGGCGGCGCAGCGCACGGAGCTGGCAGCGAATCCGGCGCGGCACTTGGAGCGGATGGGCATGGAGGTGATCAC
>CALJUJ010000121.1 GCA_937975525.1 uncultured bacterium | reverse complement strand
AGAGGGGGTCAAAATTGGACGCCGATCGGGGGTCAGATTTGGGCGCCGATTGACAGGCACTCGACCATGCGCGATCGCGCTTTCGCGCCGTTCCCTCGTTCAGTGAGATGCCGAAACGACATGCTGTATTCGACGCCACCGTTGCGTCCGGCGCCGAGATTGGAAAAGACTTGGCCGCGTAGTGGAACCGCCACGACGGACCGCGGTTCTCGACGACGACTTTCAGCGGCGCCCAGGACATCCCCCTGGGAGGAAGGACGATATGCAGGCACTCAGACGTAAGACGATGGGCGCGATCATCGGCGCATCGATGGCGCTGGCACCGGCCACGGCAATGGGGGTCAGCGTCGATGTCGCGGAGGTCAGCACGGCTCCGGCAATGAAACCGATCCGGATTGACGTCGCCTATGCACACCGACTCGAAACCGAGCTCGATAGCGGCGGGGAATTCGACATCAACACCTACCGCACCAGCATCGCCGGGAGCATGGCGCTTTCCGATGTGCTGCGCTGGGACAACGGCTTCGTCTACGAACGGAACGACTACGGTATCGATGCAAATGACGACTTTGACGCCAACCTCATGTCGTTCCGATCAATATTGTTCTACGGAATGTCGTCCGATTGGACGCTGTTCGGCGGTGGTCTCCTGCGATTGGCGGCGGAGAGCGGCGCCGACCAGGGCGACGGCATCTCGGCTGGGGGCATCGCCGGATTCATCCACAAGTGTAGCCCAACCCTCTCTGTCGGGCTCGGCATCGCAGTCCTCAGCGACATCGAAGACGATGTGACGATCGCCCCGTTACCAATCGTCGAGTGGGCGTTCGCGCAAGGCTGGCATCTCCACGTCGGCGCCACCCAATACGGCGCCCGCAACGGACTCGGCGGCGGTGTATCGACGATGATCACGGATAGCCTGGAGCTGACAGCCGGCGCCCAATACGAACGCCGCCGCTTCCGCCTCGACGAGCGCGTCGGTAAACTCGACGAAGGCGTCGCCGAAGAAACCTCGATTCCGCTCTACTTGCAGGCGTCTTGGGCATTCTCGGAGATGGCCAGCATCGATGTCTTCGGTGGCGTCGCCGTCGGCGGCACGCTGACCATCGACGACGAAGACGGCGACGAGATCAGCGAGGACGACTTCGATCCCACCGGCACCTTCGGCGCCCGGCTCAACATCCGCTTCTAGTTCTGATTCTCGGCGATTCGGTCTGCGACTTTCCCCACGCCCGCGATGTCTTTCGGGCCCGTTTCATTTCAACCCAAGACGATCGGCCGCCTCAGCCTCGTCACCAGGCAAAGTGGCTACCTCCCACAAGGAGATGTCCGACACCAACAACGGATTCTCGGCGAACGTACGCCCCGGGCAGCCGGCGGCACCAGCTGCGCGACCGGACGCCCTCGCTTCAACACCGTCACCGGCTCACCGGTCTGCGCCACCTCGTCCAAAATGGCGAGACATTTGGCCTTGAACTCCGAAGCGGAGATTTCCTTTATCTGACCAGTTTGGTTGACCAGTCGTGAGCCGACAAGATGGGCGGCCTCCGGCGCCGGGTTGGAGCCGCCCCCTTCGTCATCGGCCCTGCTCCCGCGGCGGGCGCGGCGATTGACCCGACTCGCTCGACCCACCTATCGTTCGCGCATGGCGACTTTGCTGGACCCGGATGGCGAGGTGCACGTCGGGCAGGACGTTCACGGGCGCGCGGTTACCGTCACTCCAGAGCTGATCGATACCTACCGCCGTGGCACGGACGACGACGACCCGCGCTACGACACCACAGACGGCCAGGTCGCTCCCGTCGCGCCCGCCCTGCTCTTCCACTCCGAGGTCTACCGCGACCTCGGCTGGTACCTGCCGGAGATCGTCGGCAACCTGCACGCCGCACAGGAGTGGGAGCTCTTCCACCCGATGCGGGTCGGCCAGGAAGTGCGCAGCCGGGTCACCGTCGTCGAGCGCTACAGCAAGCGCGGTCGCAACTACATCGTCGCCGAGGTGCTGTTCACCGACGCCGCGGGACGCTGGCTGCAACGCAGCCGCACCCACCAGAGCTTCCTCGCGGAGCAAGCAGCGGAAGGATTCGTCGTCGACAAGCAGCGCGAGAAGAAGAATGAGCGGACCTTCGTCGTCGGCGAGTGCGACGGGCCCGACCTCGACGGGCTCGACAAGACCATCACCCTGGAGATGTGCCAGGCCTTTTCCGGCCCCGACAAGAACTACCACACCGACCGCGAGATGGCGCGCGCTCTGGGCTTCCCCGACGTCGTGGTCCAGGGGATGCTTTCGGTCTGCTTCGTCTCCGAGCTGATGACCCGCAACTTCGGCGACGGTTGGCTCGCCGGCGGCAAGATGCACGTCAAGCTGGTCAACGTCGTCTGGCCCGACGACGCAGTGCGGGTGCGAGGCCGCATCCGCGACCAGGTTCCGGAAGGGTGCAGGACCAGGGTCCACACTGACGTCTGGTGCGAGAAGGCGGACGGCGTCAAGACGATCGTCGGCTCCGCAAGCGCGCTGCTTTGAAGGTGGAATTGGTGACCTAGAGACGATTGAGGCCACTCTCCGCCCGCATCCCCGAGCTTCGGGCACGCCCCGGAGAACGAGTTGCCCGCCGATCCCGTCGAGGCGCGGCTGCGGCGGAGGAATCGGCCGCATCCCCGCCACGTCCCGGCACTCCGGCTAGATGGTTTCCACGCAGATCCTCTCTCGGCGCGACGCGCGCAGGCTCGTTCTCCATCGCCAGGGGCTGCTCGAGCCTGACCCGTATGGTCGCGGCATCGATGCCGTACGACGCGCGATCGACTCGATTGCCTGGGTGCATATCGACACGATCTCCGTGGTCGAACGCTCCCACCATCACGTCATCCGGACGCGCGTCCGGAACTACGCACCGAGGCACCTTCATGCGCTGCAGAAGGATCGCCGCGACCTCATCGAATACTGGAGCCATGCCGCCGCGTACCTGCCTGCTCGGGACTATCGGTACTGCCTGCCGCTGATGGCCGGCAGCCGGCGCAAGCGGTCCCCCGACGCCAAGCTCGGGCGGCTGATTCTCGACCGCATTCGCAAGGAGGGCCCGCTGCAGTCGAGCGACTTCGCCGCGCCGCCCGACCACAAGTCCCGTGGCTGGTGGGATTGGAAGCCGGCGAAACGAGCGCTCGAGCAGCTGTTCTTGTGCGGCGACCTGATGGTGAGCCATCGCGACCAATTCCGTAAGGTGTACGACCTGCCGGAGCGGGTCATTCCGGCTGGCGTCGATACCTCGATGCCCAGCGATGACGAGTGGCACGAGCATCTGGTGCGACGCACGGTTGCCGCCTGGGGCGTCGTCACCGACTACGACATCGGTTACTGCAAAACGGCCGTGAGGCAACTGGCCGACCTGTCGGTGGGAAAAGCGCTCGCGGCCGCGAGCGACCGTCTCGTCGAGCAGCAGGAACTGGTTCGCGTCGAGGTCGACGGCGCGGCGCACTACGCGAGCGCGGAGTTGCTGTCGGCGCTGCCGATCCGGCTCGGCGGACGGCGCGTTCGCATCCTGTCGCCGTTCGACAATCTGGTGATCAATCGGCGCAAGGCACGCGAGATGTTCGATTTCGACTACCAAATCGAGTGCTACCTGCCCGAGGCGAAGCGGCGCTACGGCTATTTCTGCCTGCCCATCCTCTACGGAACCGAGCTGATCGGCCGCATGGATGCCAAGGCGGAAAGAGGTTCGCGGACTTTGGTCATCAAGGCACTCTTCCTCGAGGGTCGAGTCGGGATGAATGCTTCGCTCGTCGACGCGCTGAAGGACGGTCTCGTGAGGTTTCGCAAGGACAACGATTGCGACGCGGTTCGGATCGAAGCCACGACGCCGGCGAGCCTGCGGCGATTGCTCGCGTAGGCGGGCTGGCGACA
>CALJUJ010000120.1 GCA_937975525.1 uncultured bacterium | reverse complement strand
GGCGTGATCGGCGCGCCGCCGCGAACCGCTCTCGCGGGAATGTCCGACTGCGTCTTGATGGTGGTATCGTCGACGAGCCCCTCGTAGAACTCGACCACCCACACGTACTCCGGACTCGTCGCGACGGACGTCGCGGTCCAGTAGGCGTGCTGGTCCGTCAACCCGAAGATGGTCTCGTTGATGCAGGGATGCACCTGGCACACATAGGGTGCAAGAAGGATCGTGGTCAGCTCCCCGGGTGTCGGCAGGCGCCAGTCGCAGTGCCCGGCGAAGCCGCCGTCCTCGAGCGTGCCGTCGATGCTCGTGCACCCGCCTTCCCCCGATCCGTTCAGCTCCGCGAGAAACTCGGTGAAGACCGTGCCGTCCGGGGCGTAGACGAGCGGCCCCGAGCTGCTCCACGAGTACGTGTTGTTCCAATCGTGAACCGAGCCGTCGTCGGTTTTCTTCTCCCACATCAAACCCGTCATGCGGTCGGTGACGGTACCGTTGCCATTGTCCACCCAGCGCTGGACCGTCGGCGCCACGGCTCGAGCCCGAATCGCCTTGGTGCTGCCGTCCAGGGCCTCTTCGTCGATGCGTTCGTAGATCTCGGCGAGCCACGCGTCTGCCCTGGGGTACACCAACATCACGCGCTGCACCGCCTGCGTTCGTGCCCCCTCGAGCACACAACCAACCCAGTCGCCCGGCGTTTCGAAACTACCGGTGCCGCCGAGCAGAGCACACGCGGCTTCATGGCGCCTCGCAAACAGGGTATCGCCCGTCACCAGGCCCGGTGCGACGGCAGGGTCGCCCATCAGGTCCTCGCTCGCATGCCGCGCTCGGCTATCCGGAGCCTCGGGGTCGCAGGCTTTGAGAATCTTGTCGCGAACTTTCTGCTCGAACGCAGGGGGCTCGAGATCTTCCGGGGCGATCTTCACCAACGACCGGATGCACGCTGGGACCGCCCTCTCGGCGCCGTCTTCGGCCTTCAAGACCCGCGCCTTGGCCACGGCGTCGAGGCACTTGACGATCGCCTTCTGGAAGGTGCGGGCGTAGCGGTCGACCTGCCTACTGACGGTCGACTGGCACTTGGCGAGACTGCGATTCTCCCGCGACGGGACCGCCGATGCCTCTCGCCCCACGGACAGGAGCACGGCGACTACGAGCAGGCACGAGACCGTCCCAGGTGCGTATCGAGCACTCATCATTTTCACTCCTCGAGGAGGGAACGGCACGAGATCGGTTGGCCCTCGTGCCGTCGACCCAGCCATCGAGAAGAACACCACACCCGCGTTGGGGGGGGTCAATCGACAATCTTCGACGTGGCTCGACGTCCGCCGAACGACGGCGAACGCACCCGCAGCACACCCTCGCGTCCATCGCGCCCGCTCACCTCGTGCTTGCAGCGCACCGTCACGCCTGCTTCAACGAGCCGTACTCGCGATACAACCAAGGCGCAGCAACCGATGGAAACGAAGACGACGTTCTGCAGAATCTGCGAGGCCCTCTGCGGCCTCGAGGTGGACGTCGAGCACGGCTCGGTCGTGGGCATTCGCCCCGACCCCCAACACGTCTCCACCGGAGGCTTCGCCTGCCCGAAGGGGCTGAAGCAGCACCGCATCCTGTCGTCCCCCGATCGCTTGCGCCACCCGCTCAAGCGCGTCGGCGAACGCTTCGAGCCGATCTCCTGGGCACAGGCTCTGGAAGAGATCGGCGGCAAGGTTCGGTCGTTGGTCGATGCACGCGACGCCGATGCGATTGCCATGTACGTCGGTACCGCCGCGGGCTTCAGCCTGCTGCATCCGATCTTCGCGCAGGGCTTCATGGACGGCATCGGCTCGCACAGCATGTACGCCTCCGCCACGCAGGACTGCGCCAACAAGTTCGCCGTCGCCACCCACGTCTACGGCTTCCCGTTCATCCAGCCGTTCCCCGACGTCGACCGCACGCGCTGCCTGATCATCGTCGGCGCCAACCCGGTCGTCTCGAAGTGGAGCTTCCTGCAGGTGCCGAACCCCGCGCAGCACATCAAGGCGATCTCGGCCCGCGGCGGCAGGGTGTTCGTCGTCGACCCACGTCGTACGGAGACCGCACGGATCGCCGACGAGCACGTGTTCATTCGACCGGGCACGGACGTCTTCTTCTACCTTTCCTTCCTGCACGAGTTGATCGCCGCCGGCGCGGTCGATCGAGCGCGCATCGACGCACACATGAAGGGATTCGACGCCGTCGCCGAGTTGGCGGCGGCCTGGCCGGCGCAGCGCACTGCCGCGGTCACCGGCATCCCTGCGGCGACCCTCGAGCATATGGTCGCAGCCTACCGGCAGGCCGACGGCGCCGCGCTGTACTCGTCCACTGGCGTCAACATGGGCGCCAACGGGTCGCTGGCCTTTTGGATCCAGGAGGTCATCAACGCCGTCTCGGGCAATCTCGACCGGCGCGGCGGAGTGCTGGTCGGCGAAGGCATCTTCGACTTCCCGCGGTTCAGCAAGAAGAACGGCAGGCTCTCGCAAGCGCGTGCGTCGCGCCTCGGCGGCTTCCAGTCGGTCAACGACGCATTCCCCGGGGGCATGCTCGCCGACGAGATCCTGACGCCGGGGCCGAGGCAGGTTCGGGCGCTGTTCGTCACCGGGGGCAACCCGCTGATCACGATGCCGAACGCCGGCCGCCTGCGCGACGCTCTCGCCGACCTCGAGCTACTCGTCGTCCTCGATGTCTTTCTCAACGAAACGGCCTCGCTCGCACACTACGTCCTGCCGACGACGGCGCCGCTGCAACGCCCCGATCTACCGTTTCTGTTCCCGCTTTTCATGGGCATGCAGGCCAAGCCCTACCTGCAGGCGACCGAACGCGTCGCCGAGCCAGAGGGCGAGCAGCGCGACGAGGCAACGATCTATCTCGATCTCTGCCGTGCCTGTGGCGTCGACATCTTCGCTTCGCGCGCCGCACAGGTCTCCCTCGACGGCCTGCGCCGACTGTACCACTGGCGCCACCCGGAACGCGCCCCAGCCGTGCCTCAGGAGTGGCTCCTCTCCGGCCTGTTGCGGGTCACCGGCAACGGCAGCTTCCGCAATCTTCTGAAGGCCTCGCACGGCCGGCTGCGGCCGGACCACGCCGGCGGCGACTTTCTCGGCAAGCGCTGCGTCCACGACGACGGACGCGTCGACCTCGCCCCCGCGGCGCTCGTGCAGCAGGCAACCAAGCTCGAGGACGACTTCGCACGAGCATCGCCCGAGGACGGCAGGCTGCGGCTGATCACCAAGCGCGTGGTGACCACGCACAACTCGTGGACCCACAACTTCGCGGAGTTCGTGGACGGTGGCCGCGACACGAACCACTTGTACATGCACCCTGACGACGCCGCGCGGATCCAGGTGCGGGAAGGCGACGTCGTCGATGTCGAGTCGGCGACCGCGACCGTGCGCCTGCCGGTCGC
>CALJUJ010000119.1 GCA_937975525.1 uncultured bacterium | reverse complement strand
ACGCGTGGCAGGTCCGCATCGGCGCGACCGTGCCGCCGCCGGGCCCCGCGCAGAGGGTGCATCGGTCGAGCTACGCCGCGCAGACGACCTGCGCGTTGTCGCCGACCGGCTACTACGGGCGCGTGGTCGGGTTCGTCGGCACGTTCCAGTGATCGCGGGGGGCGCCGGCGTCGATGCGGTGCGGCGCGCGGCGCCGGGCGCGCAGCCGTTCGCCCGCCGGGGCCCGAACGCCGGGTCCGCCGGCGCTGCCGCGACGCCGATCGTCAGCCGGCCGCCGACCCCCCGGCGACCTCGGGACCGGACGGCGGCGACCCCTTGGGCTTCGGATACGCGCCGAGATACAGACGGAACGTGCGCCCGCTCGCCGCGAGCTCGTCGTGGTACTTGCGCGCGATCGCCGCGAGGGCGTCCGACAGCTCCGCCGCGAACGCGCTGCGCGCGGCGGCGTCGGCGAAGCGCACGTCGACCTCGATCGTCAAAGTCGGCAGCGCCTGCGCGGCCGCCGCGGCGCCCGCGCGCAGCGCCGCGAGCTCGGCGATCGCGCGGCTCGCGACCGCGACCTGGTAGCCGGACGAGAACCGGTCCTGCACCAGCTCCGGCCGGGCGCCGAGCGCGCCGAGCACGTCGACCGAGATCGCCCAGCTGTCGCTGGTGCGGCGGTAGACGCGCTCGCTGACGCTGCCGCGCTGCTTGTGGCGCACGACCTCGACCAGGCCCTGCTTCGCGAGCGCGTGCAGGTGGTAGTTGAGCCGCTGGCGCGGCAGCCCGAGCCTGGCCGCGAGCCCCGCCGCCGAGTCCGGCTCCGCGAGGCTCTGCAGGATGCGCTGCCGGGTCGGGTCGAGCAGCGCCTGCGCGCGTTCGACGTCGTCGATCACGGCGACCGCTTCGCCGCTCACGCGCCCTCCGCTGCCGGCGCGCCGGCGAACCGCTCGGCGAGCAGCGCGTCGAACGCGCGCTGGAACTCGTCGCGGCGCCGGCCCGGACCTGTGTACACCCGTGGCCACAGCCACACCTGGGTGGCGCCGGCCCACTCCTCGCAGTGCACGCGGAACCAGCCGTCGTCGAGGTTGGCCGCGACGCCGGAGAACTCGCGCGTCGACGGACCGACCAGCGCGGTGCCGCGGATCGGGCCGGCACCCGGCACGTCGACCGCGAACGGCGCGCCCTCGCGCAGAGCCGGCAGCGAGGCGACGTCCATGCGTTCGCAGAGCTGCCGCCAGGCGGCGTCGGCCGGCAGCGACGTGCGCGCGACGCCCCACGCGAGCTGCCGTTCGCGCCCCGGGTGTCGCTCGAGGGCGAGGCGCCGGCTGCTCAGCTGGACCGGCCAGCCCGAGCGGATGCCGGCGACCGCGGGGGTGGAGGCGGCCTCGGGCCCGAAGCCCGAGTGCACCAGCCGCAGCGACGTCGTGCCGCCGGTGCCGCTCAGGTGGAAGTCGACGAACAGCGGCCGCCGGCCGCCGGCGCCGTCGGCTACGGCCGAGTCGTAGCGCGTGCGCAGGTGCTCGCCGGGCGCGAGCGCGTCGATGCGCTGCTCCCAGCAGTGCTGCGCGCCCCACCGCCAGACCATGCGGCCGCCGACCCTCGGTTCGCACACGGCCTCGGGTGCGAACCAGCGGGTCAGGTGCGCCGCATCGGTCAGCGCCTGCCAGACGGCATCGCGCGGGGCTTCGATGGTCAGGGACATCTCGAACTGGCGGTCGGTCATCTCATGGCTCCTCGGGAAGGACGGGGACCAACCGACAAATACAGTTGTCGGCGGCGCCGTCAAGCTGCCGACAATTGAATTTGTCGGGGAATCCGGCCCGCCCTCGCCGGCGGGCCCGACCGCGGAGGTCGAGGCCAAGCCTAGCAATGGCCGTCGGATACGGCGCCAGCTCCCTCCCGGGCGGCCGGCGGCGGGACCGGGGCCGGCGGGCCGTGCGGGGCCCGCCCGAGCCCGGTCAGGGCAGGATCGTGACCTGCAGCGCGCGCGACGACGCGAGCCCCGCGGCCTCGAGGAAGAACGTCTGCGCGTAGACCACGAGGCCGATGTTGGCCGTGCTGCTCGGGATCGGCAGCGAGACCGTCGCCTGCGCCGCCGGCAGCAGCGCTTCGGTCAGCACCAGCGTGGCCGGCTCGAGCAGCAGCGTCACGCCGAGCACCGGCAGCTGCGTCTCGCCGAGGGCGAGGCCGGCGATGCCGAGCGCGCCGCCGGGCGACATCGCGACCGTCATGCCGAAGCCGAGGTTGCCGACCGTCGGCGCGCCGCCGGCGTTGGGCGCCAGCACCCAGTCGTAGCTGTTCTGGCCGGGCGTGGCCGGGCCGTACGGGATCAGGCTCTGGCGGATCGCGATGCCCGAGGCGCCGCCGGCGACGTTGCCGAGGGTGACGAACGACGGGCCCGGCTGCCAGGTGTAGATCGTGCCCGTCCCCGACACGGCGATCACGACGTCGCCGCTGGTGTTCTCGACGCTGAGCGCGTTGACGTCGGCGATCGGCTGCAGCGTCGTCACCGTCGCCGGCGACTGGGTCACGTCGACGCGCAGGAGCGCGCCGATCGCGCCGACCAGCAGCTGCCCTTCGCCGTCCATGCCGAGGTTGAGGACGCCGTTCGCCACCGTCGCGACCAGCGTCGGGGTCGCCGGCGTCACGCCGTCGCCGGGCACCGGCACGCTGTAGATCTCGTTCGGCACGCCGCCGCCCTGGAACATCGCGAAGTAGGCGGTGCCCGAGGCTTCGTCGACCGCGAGCGCGTTGACGGAGCCGACGGGAAGCGGGTTCATCGGCACCGGCGTCACGGTGCCGGGCGAACCCGGCGGACCGACCTGCGGGCGCAGCACGCCGACCAGGTGTCCGGTCATCACGCCGGTCGTCAGGGCGCGGCCGCGGACCGAGAACACGACGTCGTCGCCGAGCCACGCCATCTGGTCGACCCAGCCGCCGCCGGTCGGCGCCGAGCCCAGCTTGTAGGCGTCGTCCTGCGCCACCGTGGTCCCGGTCAGGTAGAGCACGTGGATCTCGGTGTCGGCGCCCGGCAGCGCGTGCTCGCCGACGACCAGGAACCCGGTGCGCCGGTCGACGAGCACCGACGCCGAGCCCTCGACGTTGCCCGAGCCGCTGGTGCTGCCGGTCAGGTCGGGCGAAAGCCCGGTGATCTCGACGCCGCTGCCGGGGTTGGCGAGGTCGAAGACCGACAGGCCGCCGAGCGGCGCCGACCCGCCGCCGCCCTGGAAGCGGGAGACGACGACCTGGTTGGGCTCGATCTGGGCCGTCGCCGAGGCGGCCAGGGCGGCCAGACACGCGAGCGGGCAGCCGCGCGCGGAGAGAGACGAGAGGGGGAACGAGAGGTGCATGGCTGGACCATGGAGTGACGAGAAGGGAAATCGGGCGCCGCATCCCGCCGACGCCCACGACCAACATGCGCCCTTCCGGACCCGACCCCGTCCGGGTTTTCCCTGATTCGATCGTCTCGCGTTCGTCCCGAAGCGCTGCAGCACGTACCGGACCGCTCGCCCCCGCCCCCTCCGCCGCGCGCGCCTACGCGCCGCGGTGCACGTCGCTTGCCTGTTGCACCACCCGCAGATACGCGCGCCACGGCCCGACGGCCGCGGCGTAGCGGCCGGCCCAGACGCGCGCGATCTGGGTCACGTGCGTCAGGTCGTGCGCGACCCACGTCGCCAGGTGCTCGCGCAGCGTGACCACGCCGAATTCGGGGTGGCGGCCGCGCCGGTCCAGATCGGCCGGGGTGAGCTGCAGCGCCGCGAGCTGCGCGAGGCTCGCGCGCCGCGCCACCGCGAACGCGTCCAGCAGCTCGCCGAGCGGGATCGGTCCGCGCCGCAGCTGCGCGAACCGGTCGAACGGCGGAAACGGTGTGGCGTCGCCGTGCGCGAGCACGTGCTGCACGCGCGGAAGCCAGTCGTGCCGTTCGCCCTCGAGCAGGTGGCCGAGCACGTCGGTGGGGTTCCACGTGTCGGGCCCTTCGTCGCAGCGGAGCCAGGCGTCGGGCAGGTCGCGCAGCCAGGCGTCGAGCAAGGGCGGCGTGCGCGCGAGCAGCGCGGTCGCCTCGGAGAGGTCGAAGGCGGTGGAGCCGGGACGGCGCATGCAGGCATGCTAGAGGCGCCGCCGACGCCCTCGGCGCTTGACGGGGCCCCACACAGCCCCGGAAGATCTCCCTACCCACCTCCCGGCCGCGCGCGTCCGGCTGCCGCCAGCACCCGGGAAGGACCATGCGACTCGAGCCCGTCTACCTGTTGGCGCCCACGCGGGCGCCGAGGTCCGTTGCGCCGCGGCGCGGGTTCCTGTTCGCCGGCGGGGCGTTCGTGGTCGGGGCGGCTTGTGGTGGGGTTGGGGGGTATGCGGTTGGGGTTGGGCAGGAGGGGGGTGGGAAGGCGAGTGAGGAGACGCCCGAGTCGTCGGGCGACGCGCTGCTCGACGAGCTGCGGCGATTGGCAACGACGGCGCCGATCGAGGAACTCGTCGCGAAGCGTCTCGACTTCTTGAACCACCTGTACACCACCTATCCAAACGACGTCGTTGCTTGGCGCGGTGTCGAGCGACTGGCCGAGGTTGCGCTGACGGACTCCAACCTTCCGGATCGCCGCATCTTCTCGCGCTGGGTTGCGCAAGTCATCGAGAAGGCCAACCCGACCGTCACCCGTTCCTTCGTCCACCGCGTCCCGGAGCTGCGCAAGGTCCGGTGACGCAACACGGCGAAGGCATTCGGACGGGCGGCGTCGTCGTGCAAGGTGGCACGATGCAGGTCGAAGTCGGCCCGAACGAGACCACCGTCACGGTCGGCGATGGAGCCAACGGCGCCGTCACCAGTCACCCCGTTGCTCCTGGCAAGACCGCCACGCTTCCTGTGCCGTCCGTGCCGGCCGGAACGATCATCGAAGTCACGGTCGGCAAGGGCGCACGAAGGCGCCTGATCCTCGTCGAGGTCGTCTCGACCGGCCCCTGACGCAGCCACGTCTAAACGAACCAACCCAACGAGACCACCATGCACCCGAACCCGCCTAGCTGCCTCCCGTTCGCCGCAGCCGTGCTGGCGCTGCCGTTCGCGGCACCGGCGCAGCAGCACCTCGTCGTGCCGGCGGGCTACGCGACGGCCGACGCCGTCAGCTACAACTGGATCGCCGGCGCGAGCCGCGACGTGCGCCAGCAGACCCTGATCGGCGCCGGCCACCTCACACCCCTCGTCGGCCGCACGCTGACCGCGCTCGAGCTGCGCCGCACGGCCGCGAACGAGACCTACGACGGCGGCACCGCGGACCTGACGGTGACCCTGTCGATCTCCCCCAACACCCCCCTCGGGGCGTCGTCGACGTTCGCCGCCAATGCCGGAACCACGACCGTGCAGGTGTTCAGCGGCCCGGTCGCCTTCCCGACGTCGCCGCCGATCGCCGGCGGCGCCGGCAGCCCGGTCGCATGGACCCAGAACAACGTCGTGCGCATCCCGCTGACGACGCCGTTCGTCTACAACGGCGGCACCCTGTGCATCGACGTGCTCGGCCAGGCCGTCCCCGGCCAGGAGGCCAACTGGTGGATGGCCGACGCCGAGTTCGAGGACCTGCAGGGCATGACCACCGACCTCGGCGGTGGCTGCGGCGCCTACGGCGGACCCGCGCGCGAATGGTCCTACGTCGAGCCCCGAAGCCTGCTGCCCGGCGCCTACGCGCACTTCTTCGCCTACGGACCCCCGATGTCGCTCGCCATCGCCGCATTCGGCACCCGCAGCGCCGCCGGCGTGCCGCTGAGCCTGCTCGGCCTGCCCGCGCCGACCGGCTGCGACCTGCACCTCGCGACCGTCGACGGCCTGCTCGCGACCGTGCTGCTGCCCGACCCGCACCCGGCGCTCGTCGACCGCGGCGGCCGCGCCGACATCGAACTCAAGCTGCCCGGCGACCCGTCCGCGCTCGGCGTCACGATGACCACGCAGTGGCTCGAGTGGTCGCAGATGGCGACCAGCAACGCCATCGAGTGGACCGTCGCCGCCTCGGTGCCGACGCTCGACATGGCGCTGTGCGAAGGCGACCCGAGCGAAGCGCAGGGCAACCTGACGGTGCACCTCGCGCACGTGTGGCGCTTCGAGTTCCAGTAGCGGCGCGCCGAGCTTGACGGGTCGGGGCGCGGCAGGGAGTATCGCGGGACTGGCTGCTACCCGTGAGCGGGTGTAGTTCAGTGGTAGAACGTCAGCTTCCCAAGCTGAATGTCGTCGGTTCGATCCCGATCACCCGCTCCATTCCTTCCAGGGACTTACGCGCGACGCGCCCGAAGCTCCCCTTCCCGTGTGCCAATTTGGTGCCAGGAAGTCCGCGACGCAGCGAACGGCTGCCACCGCCCCCGCCGCGAGGCAGCCGTTCGACTGCGTCGCGCAGGTCATCCGACACGAGGTGCGCGTAGACCCTGGCCGTCAGCTCGGGAGAGCTGTGGCCCATGAGCTTCTGCACCTGGTGCAGGCCGACGCCGGCACGGAGGAGCCGCGTTCCGTAGGTGTGCCGCAGGGCGTGGATGTCGAGCTTCTGGCCCGACGCGTCGATCTTCTCGAGCTCGGCGCGGTCGAGCAGCCGGTCGAAGATACGCATCGCGTTGCGGCTCTGCTTGCCCCACGGCTCGCCCCTCGGAGTCAGGAAGATCCGATCGCCGTCCCCGGGCACGTCACCGAGTAGCTCGGTCTGGAGTTCTCGCAGCACGACGAGCTCATCGACCAACTCTTGGCGGACGGGGTTGGTCTGTTCGCGACCGGACTTCGCCGTCTCCGCGCGCAGCCGAAGCGTCGCGGCTCCCTCGTCGAGGTCCTGCCAGACGGTCTGGCTGAGGGCTCCCCAACGGGCACCAGTCTCCACGAGCGCGAGCCAGAGCGGATACTGCGGAACGCGATGCGAGCGCTCGCGGCCGGCGTAGCGACTTCCCTTCGTGCCGTTCTTGATCGTGCGCTCTGCCGCCACGTGGCGCGCCTGCTCGGCGTCATCCTCGATCGCGGCCGTGAGGAACCGTTCGATCTCCGCTTCCGACAGGGCGCGCCGACGGTAGCGCTGGTGCTTCTGCCCCTGCGGCAGGCGCTTGAGCTTCGCCAGCGGGTTCGATGCGATGACGTCGCAATCGACCGCCCATCGCAGCATCCCCTGGACGGCCGCCACGTCGAGGTTCGCCGTCCGGTTGGACGCACCGTCTTCCACGCGCTTGCGACGCCACTCGAGCAGGTCGCTTGTCTGCAGCTCAGAGACTCGCCTGGCGCGGAGCCCGCCGAGCACGCGCTTGAGTCGCCCCTTCAGGTTGCTGAGGTGTCCGGCGCTGACTCTCGGCTCGAGGTCGGACTCGTAGAGTCGGCGAACCTCCTCCAGCAGGCGGTCATGCGATTCCTCGCGACCGAGCCCAGCGATCTCGAGATCCCGCCTGCGGATGATGTCTCCGAGTCGACGCTCGGCGACACGCCGGTCGGTCGACAGCACCTGGCGACGGCGCTTGCCGCTCGCGTCGGTCCAATCGCCGAGGTAGACGGTTCCGCCCTTGTTGCGCCGCTTCACGAGGCGGCCCCGACCTAGCGCACGCCCCCTCACCGGTTCGACTCCTCGGACATCGCGTCCAGCCACTCCTCGATCGTGCGCACCCGCCACCGCTTCGAGCCGCCGAAGCGGATCGCTGCCGGCAGGTCGCCAGCCTTCTCCAGCCGACGGACCGTTCGCACGTCGCATTGAAGGAGCTCGGCAAGGTCGCGTTCGGTGAACATCTTTCGCAGGGTCGTGCGTGTGCGTAGGCGCTGTTCGATCTCTTCGAGCTTCTTCTCCAGAGCGATTTCGAGCCGCGCAACGAGGTTCGCGAGCACATCGGTGTGCCGCGGACCGACGTCAGAATCGGGCACGGATGGGAGAAGGTGACCACCTTCGTCGCGCATCGGTTCTGGAGAGAACTCGCCCAAACTTACCAACCCCTCTTCGTCTTGGGCACGGACTGCTGGATCGCGATTCCCAGCAGCTTTCGTCGTTCCGCGAGCGACTGAACGGGAGTCCGGTTGCTGACCGAGTAGGGACCGCGATTCTCGCTTTCCCTGCGCTTGATCCTTCGCGCCCGCTCCGACGCTTCGACCGCACGAATGCGCCGGTGAGCATCCTTCAGCGTTGCGGAGATGAGTCCACCCACCAGACGTTGGCACGTGATGAAGGTCTCGAGTTCCTCGATGTCCCGCTCGTACGCGTCGTAGAACCTCGCGAGCAAGGTTGCGGTTGAGGCCCCTACCTCGCCGCTGAGACAGTCTTCTTCGATCTGCTCGAGGTCCGCGTCGCGCCCCTCCGCGACCTGCCGAACGAAGTGACTCGGGTTGGGCATCGATCGCGTGACGACCTTCCATGCCCGCATGAACTCCCGATCACCGGTCTGCTCGACGTACCGGACGACCAGATCGCGGACCGCATCACACCCGATCTCGGGCGGGGTCATCATCGGCCAGGACAACGCAAAACGCGCCCTGTCGTTGGCCGTCTACCGCCACCAGCTGGGACTCTCGATGGACTCGGGACACAACACGCCCGCGTTCGGCCCGCAACACGTCCTGCTCGTTGGCCCGACCGGCTGCGGCAAGACCCGGCTCGTCCGCGAGCTCGGCAGGCTGATCGACACCCCCATCGCCACGTGCTCCGCGACGAACCTCGTGGAGGTCGGCTACTCGGGAGAGCATGTCGACAGCGTCGTTCATCGCCTACTACACGCAGCAGAGGGGGACGTCCGACGCGCCGAACGCGGGATCATCTTCATCGACGAGATCGACAAGAAGCGGCGGGTAAGTGACATCTCGAGGGACGTCTCTGGCGAAGGCGTGCAGCAGTCCCTGCTGAAGCTCATGGACGGCGCCAAGGTTGCCATTCGCCGAGAAGACGAAACCATGATGGTCAGCACGCGCGGGATCCTGTTCGTCTGCGCCGGTGCGTTCCCTGGGATCGAGCAGATCCTCGACTCCCACCACCAGCATGGGTCTCTCGGGTTCGCATGCATCCAAGGTGATCCCGATACAGGCACCCTGGAACTCGATGGCCACGGAGCTCTGGTCGAGTTCGGCATGATCCCGGAGCTGCTCGGGCGCTTCACGACCGTCGCCCGGCTGCGACCCCTGACGCTCAACGAGCTCGAACGCGTGCTCTCGGACTCCAAGGCATCGGTCATCCACAGCACCCAAGCATTCGCCGCAAGACACGGCGCAAAGCTCTCGGTTTCGAAGGGAGCCATGCGAGCCATCGCCCGACGTGCGCTGTCCCTCGGGACGGGAGCTCGAGCGCTGGACCGGGTCGCAACGCAGGCGCTCGAGCCGACGATCTGGCGTCTTCTTCAGGACCAGAGGACCGTGGATCGCATCGAGGTCACCCGCAGGACCGTGGACGAGGGACAGAAGGCCCGCTTCTTCTACGGCGCTTCGAGGCGGGCGGCGGAGGAGGACCGCCCGGCGCTTCCTCGATTCGTCACGCGCGAGTTCGGCCGTGTCGATGGCATCACGAACACGAGGGGCTGGACCCACGACCAGATTCGTGAACGGCTCGAAGAGGTTCTTCCGAGCCTCGAGATCGAGGCAGCTCCCAAGTCCGCCCGGACATGGTGGCAACGATTCGTGGACGCGCGCGAGCCCGATCCGCGCGTCGTGCTCCGCGTCGCGGAGGAGCTGACGAAGAGGGAGGCGACCATCGCCGAGCTCTTCACGGCGTTCGTCTGTTCGGCGACGAACAGCATCCAGGGCATCTTCCACTACCTGGACTACAAGCGGCTGAAGGACGAGCTGGACTCGAAGCCGAAGCTGAACCCATCCGCGGACGGGGCCCGAGACGGGCAAGACCTCGGCTTCACGGAGGGGCCTCAAAAGTAAACATCGACGGACGGCCGCAACCGAACGCGATCCGCGGCAGCGGCTTCGCGACGTGTGCACGTATACGGAAACGAGAGGGCCGCCGGGTGGGATGGTCCTACGGAATCCGCGACCTACGGTGGTTTGGAAGCACCCAGCAACCCAGACCACAGCAGGTGACGCCGAGCATGATCCCACCACCCAGTTCTCGAGATCGCGATCCCGGCCAAGTAGTTGGCGCCCGCGACTTCGCGTGCGACCTCCTACGGCTGATCGCGTCTTTCGATTCCCTCACGCGCCAACGCGATGTCCAAGGCGCCGTCGCAGAAGGCGTGAGCTCGACGCTTCGACTTCTCCCGGACTAGGGCCTCGCGTCTCTCACTCACCTGCTGGCTTCGTTGCACAAGAGTGTGAGCGTCCACGCAGTCATCGGCGCGCGCCGACCGCCGGACAGGCCACATCACAACAACTAGGAGGTGCCGATGAGTCGATCAACAATCGAGTGGACAAACGCCACGTGGAACCCGGTGACGGGCTGCACGAAGACCAGCCCAGGCTGCAAACACTGCTACGCGGAGCGCATGGCCAAACGCCTACAGGCGATGGGACAAGCCAACTACGCCAGGGGATTCCAGCTCACGCTCCAGGAGCACATGCTCGACATCCCGCTTCGCTGGCGGAAACCCCGACTCGTGTTCGTCAACTCGATGAGCGACCTGTTCCACAAGGACGTGCCGACACCGTTCATCCAACGCGTGTTCCGGACGATGGAGCAAGCGCCTCAGCACACCTTCCAGATCTTGACGAAGCGCGCGGATCGACTTCGAGAAGTCGCCCCACAGCTGCCCTGGCCTGAGAACGTCTGGATGGGTGTGAGTGTCGAGAGCGCCGACTACCTCGACCGGATCGACGACCTGCGAACCGTCCCCGCCAACGTCCGCTTCCTCTCGCTCGAGCCGTTGCTGGGCCCGCTGACCGAGATCGACCTGACCGGCATCGGCTGGGTCATCGTCGGTGGAGAGTCCGGACCTGGCGCACGGCTGATTGCCCCCGAGTGGGTTCGACACCTCCGGGACGCCTGCGCAGCGGATGGTGTCCCGTTCTTCTTCAAGCAGTGGGGAGGCACGAACAAGAAGAAGACCGGGCGCCTGCTCGACGGCAGGGTCTGGGACGAGATGCCGTCTCGAGAGACAACTCGCGCCTGACGTGAAGACGCACTGAGAGTGCGTCTTGTACGTAGCCGGACTGGTGGCGGGTTGACGAACACTGCCCCCACCAACCGGTGCACCAGCTCGTCGGTCGATCTGCGTATCGATGGGAGCACACGTCAGGCTCTTGCCTGGACCCGACCCAGGGTGGACTCAATCACGCGCGAGCCGGAGAGAGTAGGTGAGAGCCAAGAATCTCAGACTTGCGCCGCACTACCAGCGAAACACTCCGACGAGCCACGCGACAAGAACAACCAGCATGGCGAGCTGCTCAGCACCGTTTCGGCACTGCCCACACCCCGGACACCGCGCAACGTGTCGCGCCCAGGGCGTGCCGCAGTCGTGACAGACTCGAATCGGTTTCACACCGCCCTCCGGACATCTGACTCGCAGTGGACCTCGTCGTCGCAGGCAATGCGGCTGACCAAGCCGAACGGCCGAACCACCTCACGCCGAAGGCGCAGACACTCCACAGGCACTTGCGCCATGCCTGCGACCTTGCGTTCCTTGTTCACGGCCTTGAGCAACGACAAGAACTGCCGCCGCACTGGCGCGTAGGGCTCGAATCCCAGTCGCGTGAACTCGCCGGCGATCTGCTTGACAGAGCGCCGGCACGCTAGCTCGAGCAGGTAGGCCTTCAGCGACCGGTAGCGCTCGGGGTGGATCCGCACCGAGACGTGCCAGCGACGATCAGCACCCCGATGCCAGCCGATCGAGTAGCCAGCGAAGGCGATCGGCTGCTCGTGGATGCTCCGGATCTGGCTGGCTGCATGCTCTTCGTAGAACCGGTGCCCCTCGCGCGGTGAGGTCGCACAGAGCACGAAGAAGCGCCGAAACCTGATGTACTGAACGTTGGGTAGGCCCGCACGCTTGCGCCGCGCACGCACGAACTTCGACACACCGAGCTCGTAGCGCTCGACCATCCGCGCATCCACGGCGCGCGGGTCCTTGTGCGGCGGGATCTCGCCGACGACGTAGTGGTGGTAGCCGTGGCGGACGTAGCAGCACGCGAGCTGCTGGACGAACCCCGCCACGGACGTGGCTTCACACCTGTAGTTCACAACTGCACCTACAACTTCCTGGCACCTCTCCGCTCCACGGAACGGACAAGTGCGGAGCGTTCACGGGCACGCTCCAAGCCGCTGAACCTTCCGGCCAGCGGCCATCGCCCCAACCATGCTGATCACCTCCTTGGCAACCTCGTTGCGCGCATACCCACATTCCAGATCGCACGCCCGCAGGGCGTGTCCAATCCATGATGGTTGCGCAAGACCTCCTTGCGACGGCCGCCGGATAAACCTCCGGCGTCCATCGTCATCCTGTCGCCGCAGGGGGCGGCTCCTCCCGGAGCACTTCCTTACCCCCTGCAGCCACAAGTCGTGCTTACCAAGCAACCGTCACCTCGAGTGACGTTTCGTTCGCTCGTCGCTGCTTTCGTCGTCGCGTGTGCTCGCCGGGGCCAACCGGCGTGCGCGAACGCGGGTCCTGACTGCCTTGCCAGGAAGGAGTCGCACGAAGACTCCTTCGAGACCCTTCGGTCTCGCCACCGCTCGGGCTCCCGCCCGACTTCTACTTGCAGCTCGCTCCCAGACTCGAGCCTTTGAATCACCTGGTCGACAGCCAGGCACCGGGCACCTCCCCGGCAGCTCGAGTCCTTCCCCGATTAGTGGATCACGTCGAAGCATGGGTCACGTTGCTAGCGGCGTTTCACGCCGCGGCACGAGCCCGTGAAGCCTGGTCTCCCGACCGATGCTTCACTCTCCCCAGAGCAGGTCCTCCGGGATTTCAGGCGGCAGAATGCAGAAGCTCCGCCTTACAGACCGGACAGGTGCGTTCGCAGTTCGGCACCGTCTCCCATGCTTCTGACCAGCAAGCCCTCGCGGGCCTTTCACCGTTGAACTTTTCACGGCCGAGGGGCTTTCCCTCGGTCCCCGGGCTTGTCGGGCCCGGTCGATTCGCCTCGCGGCGATCGAGCTCCCGGCGCTGGCTTGCGTTGAACGGACGCGGCGTCGAACACGACAACCGGGCCCGGACCCCGCAGGTGGATTTGGCAGCACGCCACTTCCTCGCTTGCTCGGTTGCACCCGCCACGGCGGACGAGCAGTCGCACGAGTCATCATCGTGCGGGGCAAGCGGGGTGTTCGGCGCCTTCGCTACCTCACCGACTTCGTCATCCACGACCACACGGAGTTTCGCCGCGTGGCGTGTCTCGGTCGTCCCGCCTCCGAAGCGCGGGATCACCATGAGATAGAATGAGCGGATTGACGTTCGACAAGCGTCTGGGAGAGGGGCACCGCACCCCTCGGAACCGATCCCGAGAGCGCGGACACCTTGGCCCAACTGGATTCGAACGGATTACTCGCTCAAGCCTCTCTCGCACTGGACGAGCCCGTCTCCGGGCATCCAGCGCTACGAGCCGGCATCACGGCAGGCGGTGAACCCTGCCCCCTTAGCCTGGTGGCTGCCAGGTTTGCCGGGCGATGCTGCGGCACTTCGAGGCGACGTCAGACTGTGTTTCGAGTTCTGACGACGAGGAGCTCCTTGGAGCTCCATGGCGGGAGGGTACCATGCCTACTCGGGCTTGGCAAAGCGACGACGCTTTCGCGCCAAGGGAGCCATGACGCAAGATCCTATCATTCACGCAACTGAGCTCCGACGAGCTGCCGTCCACGAAGCTGGGCACGTTCTACTCCTTCGGCATCACCAACTCTTCATCCGCCGGGCCATCGCTTGCGATGATGGCTCTGGCCGCGCAAGCCACTGCGAACTGCGCCATGAGCCATTCGACGTCCAACTCGACGTGATCCTCGGCGGACCCGCGGCCGAGTGCGAGGTCCTCGGCTCGCGACTTGAGCCACCACGAGCGCAGGCACTCGACAGAATGGCCTTCGACTTCGAGATGGGGCAAACGCCCCGCGTGAAGTGTCAAGACCACTTCGAGGCGCTACGCCTCTGGCGCGAACAACAACCCACCGTGGGCGTCGATGCCATGGCCAGCACGCTCGCGGCCTCTCATGCACGCTGCTGCGAGGTCGTCAAGGCGCAGGCCACGGCTCACCGAGAAGTTGCCAAGATGCTAGAGGCGCACCCGAACCACCCAATCCGCGGAGACATCATCGACGGTGTGCTCGACGCCGCATGGGTAGAGTTCGGTTCGAGATGAAGCCCGCCGCGCGCCTTGCTCGGTCCGAAGCCCACTCCTCGTGAAGCTGCTCCTCGACACCAACATCTTCATTCCACTGGAGCCTGCGTCCACAGCTGACGTGGCGACCAACTCAGAGGCCGCAGCTCTCATCAATCGCCGAGCGCAGGAAGGTGGTCACACCACCTACCTCCACCCAGCCCACTCGCACGACATCGACCGCGACAAGGACACGAGTCGAGCAGAACTTCGGCGCGTCCTCGCAGGCAAGTACCCGGAACTCCCAGATCCACCGCCGATCACTCCCGCTCACGAGTCTGTCATCGGCTCCCCCGCGCGTGGATCAAACGACTGGGTCGACAACAACCTGATCGTTGCACTCGATGCTGACGCCATCGACTTCCTGATCTCCGAGGACAGAGGGATCCGCAAGAAGGCCCGACGCCTTGGGATCGACCATCGTGTCCTGACAATTGATGAAGCCGTCCGACTGCTCGGTGCTCCCGCCAGCATCGCAGCACCGCCCGCGGTCAGATCCATCAAGCCGCACGCCCTGGACAAGCGCGACCCCATCTTCGATTCCTTTCGTGCCGACTACCCCACGTTCGACGATTGGTTTGCAAGGTGCTGCCGCGACCATCGCCAGACGTGGACAATCGATGGCGGGGACCGCTTGGCCGGCATCTGCATCGTCAAAGAGAACGACGTGCATCCAGGCCTGCCGCTAGGTGACCGCCCACTGAAGATCTGCAGCTTCAAAGTCGCCGAGCAATTCAACGGCCTGAAGTACGGAGAGCTACTCCTCAAGACCGTCTTCGAACACGCGCACGGCAAGCGGGCCACAGGAATGTTCGTGACCGTGTTCGAGAAGCACCAAACCCTCCTCGAACTCCTCGACGACTTCGGGTTTTCGCCGCACGCGGAGACAACCGACGTCGGCGAGCTCATTCTAACGAAACTTCTGGAACCCCAAGCTGGCATTTCCGGACTGGACTACCACATCAAGTATGGTCCGCCTCGCTTCGATGCGCAGCAAGACTGGCATCTGGTACCTATTCAACCGCGCTTCTCCGACGCACTCTTCCCCGAGACCTGCGCAACGCGCAACTTGTTCGAGGGCCAACTGTCGTTCGGCAACGCGATCCGCAAGGCGTACCTGTGCCACGCCCCGTCACGACAACTCGTTCCGGGAAGCGTTCTGGCATTCTACCGCACACAACGGCGTCAAGGCCTGATCGCGATCGGAGTCGTCGAGGACACGACCGTCACCCGAGACCCAGCCGTCGTCGTTCGAGCAGTGGCGCGAAGAACGGTCTACTCTGCCCAAGAGATCCAGGACCTGTGCGAGGCACGAGAAGTTCTTGCCATCCGCTTCCGCCAAGTGAGAGTTGTCGCCCCATGCAAGACTCCGGAAGAACTCATGAACGCCCGCGTCTTCGCCCGGGCTCCGCAGTCGATCATGTGCGTAGGAGGGGAGGGAACCCAATGGCTGATCGATCAGTTCAGCGCGTAGCACTTCTAGCCATTCACCCAGAACACGCGACTGCGATCCTAGAGGGTCGCAAGAGTGTCGAGTTCAGGAAGCGGAAGCTCGCTCCGGAGATTCAGTTCGTGCTGCTCTACGCCACTGCCCCGACCCAGAGGGTCGTGGGGTACTTCCAGGTGCAAGACCTCGATGAAGACACACCGACCGCTGTATGGAAGAGACATGGCGGCCATGGCGCGATTCCACGTCGGTTGTTCCGCGAATACTACGCGGGAAGCCGTACGGCTGTTGCCATTCTCGTGAAGAAGGCCACTTCGCTCGCAGAACCACTGACGCTCCACGAGATCCATGATGGGGTCACGGCACCACAGAGCTTCACCTACTTGCCGGTGGAGACCATGCGCGTGTTCTCCACCGACGCTGGCAACCCGACATTCATGACGTAGCCTCGCTGTGCAAGAAGCGCCACCGGAGCAGAGGCACGAGACCGCCGGCCCACTTCCAGCGAGCAACTCAATCGCAGCCGCATGAGCTGTGACGCATTTCGCGCGCTGTCTGCCACGGACATCGCTGCACACCTAGCCTGCCATCACCTAGTGCAACTCGAAGCGCCAGCGGCGCGACGGCCTCCCGTATGGAATCAAGCGGTTCCCGGCGGAGCGAGGAGACGCGGCCGCTCGCGCGCCTGCGGAAACGTGATGCTACTTGCGCTTCGCGGGCTGCCCACCGGCACTCATGCCGGCCAGCAACTGCTCCACGCTCGTCGCGTTCGGGTCGAGGCTGACCACGATGTCTGCGGAACCGGGCTCGACCTCCACGCCGGAAACGCCGGGCAGCTTGGTGACGACGCCACGCACGGTGGCAGCACACCCGCCTCAAGTAGGGGTCTTGTCCAACACGAGGTGCACTTGCGTGCTGGCAAGCTGAGGTTCTGCGGGCGCGGAGTGACAGGCGGCGAGGGTGAATGCGGCCATCGCCGCAACAAGTATGGGGGTTCGGTTCATCGGCGCGACTCTAGCCCGAGCTTGCTCCCCCGGGAAGAACCCGCCACCCTCTCCGGGCGTTCACATGTCGAGGCAGCTACTCGACGATGCCATCTCGCCGACGATCCTCCGCCGACGCGGGGCCGGCGACCGTGCCCTTGGGATGCTCGTACCAACCCGGATCTCGATTCGCCTCGAGCGCCTCGTCGGACAACCCTTCCCGGACCTTCAGGACGCCGGCCATGCCACCGAGGCTGACGTCCTTGCCGAAGCCGCCCTCGGCCTTGATCATCGGCACGCTGTTCTCGGGCAACGGCATGCCCATGTCGGTCATGTCCCCCATGCCCTTCGCGCCCATCGTCATGTAGCCCGGCAGCAGCGAACGCGCGCGACTGTCGAAGCCCTTCGCATCGAAGCCGATCATGTTGGGGAATGCGTGGCCCATCTGGTTCATGACGTGGTGGGTCATGTGGCAGTGGAAGGCCCAGTCGCCCACGTTGACTGCGTCGAACTCGATGTCACGCGTCTCACCGACGCCGACGAGGGTCGTCACGCGGCGGCGCTGCTGCTCCGCGGGAATCCTGCAGCCGTCAACCGCGGTCTCGTGGAACTCGTAGCCATGGAGGTGGATCGGGTGATGGTCCATCGCCGACAGGTTGCCGATCCGCATGCGGACGCGCTGGCCCTTGCGCACGACCAGTGGATCGAGGAACGGGAAGACCTTGCCGTTCATCGTGAGCACGTTGAAGTCGCTCATCTCGTTGGGGTTCGGCCGACGTGCCCCGGCGTCGATCCGCCACTCATGCAGCATCAGCGCGAAGTCGCGGTCCACCATCGGCTCGCCGGCGTCTGCCGGGTGGATCACGAACATGCCCGTGAGGCCGAGGCCCTCCTGCGTCATGGTGTCGTGATGGCTGTGGAACATGTGCGTCCCGTTCTGGCGCAGGTCGAACTCGTAGAGCCAGGTCTCCCCCGGCGGGATCGGCGGCTGCGTCAGACCGCTGACACCGTCCATGCCGTTGGGCAGGATCAGGCCGTGCCAGTGCGTCGACGTCGGGGCGGGCAGTCTGTTGGTGACGTAGATGCGAACCCGGTCCCCCTCGACCGCCTCGATCACGTGACCGTTCACCATCCTGTTGAAGCCCCAGCACCGCGCGACGAGCCCCGGAGCGAACGTGTGGTCGAACTCCTCGACGACGAGGTGGTAGACCTTGGCCCCGTCGACGTCCCGCATCGGCGCCTTGCTGCCGCTGGGAACGATGACGGGCCGATGGTCGCGCGGCTGCGCGCCACCGACGCTCGCGCGATCCAGATCGCGCCGGATGCTACGTGCGCTCGCCCGTTCGGCGGTGGTCAAGGCGGCCGCCGCACCTGCGGCGGCGCCGGAGAACAGGAAGTTGCGTCGAGTATTCATGTCGGGTGTGTTCGGTGGGATGAGGAAAGGCAGTCGCGCGGGACTAGTGGCCGCCGTTGCCGCCGGCCCCCGCAATGGCGGACACCGAACCGAGTCCGGGCCCGGTGATTCCGAAGCGCGTCGCGGGCAGGCGCCCCAGCAGGAGCGACTCGAGCTGGCTGCGCGCGATCCAGTGCATCTTGAGCTCTTCGATGTAGCGCCGGGCCGCGTCGAGCTCGGCTCGTTTGGCGTCGACGACCCGGAAGACGCCGATCTGCATCGCGTTGAACTGCTCCTGCGTCTGCTGCGTGATCCGCGTGCGGAGCGGCACGACGACGTCGAACAGGTGACGAGCGTTGTTGCCGCTGACCTCCGAGGCCACGAGGCTGTCGCGCGCCGAACGCCGGATGCGGATCGCGAGGTCGGTCAGCCGATGGAACGCCTGCTCGATCTCAGCTCGCACGTGTGCCGAGACCGCCTGCCCGAAGTCGAAGACCGGCAGCGAAAGGGACACGTTGCCTCCCACGATCCAGCTCTCCGAGGCCTCGCGCTCGCCGTTGACGCCGACGCCCCCCGTCGGAAACGCGGCGCTCAGCTGCTCGAGCCCGAGGCGATGGCCCAGCATCGTCAGTTCACGCCGACCTGCTTCGAGATCGAGGCTTCCGGTGACCACCCGCCGCTCGAGCTCGGCGGGCTCGATCGAGAGCGGCGCCGGTTCGGGCATCCGGCCTTCGACCTGCCAGCTCTCCCCCTCGGGGCCCGACAGCCCGAACAGCACGTTCAGGTTCTCACGATGTCGGCGGACGTTCTTCCGGGCTTCGGTCAGCGCCAACCGCGCATCCTCGAACACCGCCTGCTCCTGTAGCAGCTCGAGCTCGATGACGTTGCCGGCCTCTCGGAGACGTCGCGTCGCATCGAGGGTCAATCGCGCAGCATCGGTCGCGGCCTCGAAGAGCTCGACGAGCTGTTGATCCGCTTGCAGCGCCCGGTAGTTGGCTCGCACCTCGGTCGCAAGGTCGAGCACTGCGCCGGTGACCCGCGCTTCGACCTGGGCCAGACGTTCGGCCGCGACCTGGCGGCGCCGCGGGATCAGCAGGACATCGACGATGCTCTGCGCGACCCCGAGTTCGAGGATGTCGCCACCGCCGGCCTCGGCGAAGCGAAGCTGCGCGTCGATCACAGGGTTCGGCGCGAGCGATGCCTGCCAGATCTGGGCGCGAGCGATCTCGAGCTCGGCGAGTTCCGCATGCAGCATCGGGTTGTTGGCGATCGCGAGGCGGACGGCTTCGTCGGCGTCCATCTGCTCGTCCTGGAGCAACTCGCGGATCCCCTCCGGACGGAGTGGCCGCGCCTCGATGTCCACGTCGGCACCGAGTCGTTCGTGCACGGCGTCCTGCACGTCGGCGAGCACCCGCTCACGCTGAGGCACGGCACACGCACCGGCCAGCAGTGCGAGCGAACCGCAGTAAGCAAGACGGGATCGGAGTGCCCGAGGTCGGTGCAACGATCGACTGCGCGCCATCACCGCTGCTCCTTCGCGTGGCCCGGATGCATGGCGTCTTCATCACTGCCCATGCCTTGCATCTCGTTCGCCGGGCTCACGGCCTCGACTTGCTCCGGGACCGCTGCGGGATCCGGCACGTTCAAGGCCCCGCCGCTCGGCGCAGTCACGCACGCCGGATGATCCGGCGGCAGATCGAGATCGAAGGTGCTCGCGCATGAGCCTGCACTCGCGGACGCGAGGAGCAGAGCTGTCAGAGGACGAGAGAAGGGGCGCGATGGCGATCGAGGTTCGTGCATGGTCATCGGGGAACTCGGCGTTCGGTCGCTGCGGATGTGCAACGAGCGCGCCAAACCCAGCAAGACTCTCTGGCACGACCCCGCCAGTCGTCGCAAGCATCTTCGCAACATTGCGTTACGGATCCTCCTCGCGAACTGAGACGTGTTCCGGACGCTTGCAGAAACTGCATTTCGACACGCCCGGTCAAAGACGGCAATTCAGCGACGTCAGCCCGCCTGGGTGGCGGCCCTCCGTGTTCGAGGCTTCTAGAGTTCCTGAGTTCTCACCTTCTAGAACCTGTGACCTCTCTCCCTCCCGCCACTATCGTTCGAGTCATGAGCGCCTCCCCGCCGCTGATCCCACCGGACGTCCTGGAATCGGTCGCACCGATTCTTCGCACCGTGGCGCACCCGGTCCGCCTGCAGATCCTCGACCTCATTCGCGACGGACAAGCGACCCCAAGCGAGTTGGCCGAGGCGATCGGGCTGCCGCTCTCGCAGATCAGCCAGCACCTTCAGGGTCTTCGCCAACTCGGCATCCTGTCGCCCATCGCGGCAGGCCGAACGCGCCCATACCGCGTCTCGCACCCGAGCATCCTCGGAGTCCTCGACTGCATCAGAAAACACATGCAGTCGGAACAGTGATCCCCCCGTCTCGCAGCCATCTTCCCAAAGCACTTCCCATGAAATCCCGCCAACATGCCGGCTTCGCTGCTCCCGTCAGGAACCTGCGGCTCGCCACCGCATCAGCGCTTGCCCTGCTCTGCTCCACTGCGGTCCGTGCTCAGGTCGTCGAAGTCAACCTGACCGCAACTCCTGGCACCGCGCAGGTCGCACCCGGCACCAGCGTCAACGCCTGGCTCTACAACGGCTCGTTGCCTGGCCCGACGCTACGGATCACGGAGGGGCAGACGCTCCGCGTCAGGTTCCGCAACGAACTCCCGGAGGCCACGGCCGTGCACTGGCACGGCCAACCCGTGCCGCTCGGCATGGACGGCGTCCCGTCGATCTCACGCCCGGCGGTCGCCCCCGGCCAGGAGTTCATCTACGAGCTGAACGACCTGGTTCCCGGCACGTACTGGTACCACCCGCACGGCAACGAGACCCAGCTCTCCAAGGGCCCCGCCGGCATGCTCATCGTCGATCCGGCCAACGCGGCCAGCGACCCCACCTTCGATGTAGAGCACACGATCATCCTGGACGACTGGAGCAACCCTCTCGGGGGAGCCTTCTCTGGACACCTGCTCAACGGACGGAGTAGCCTCGGACAGGTCCCGTTCGACGTCCAGCCGGGACAGAAGCTGCGGATCCGGGTCGTCAACGTCGCCTCGACGACCAACTACGTGTTCGCGCTCGACGGCCACCCGATGACGGTCACGCACGCCGACGGCAACCGCGTGCAGCCCGTCGTCACGCAGGCGATCCCGATCGGCATCGGCGAACGATGGGACGTGATCGTCGACTGCAACAACCCCGGCACCTGGAGCTTCGCGGTCTCGGACATCGCGAACCGCACCAGCACCTTGGTCCGCGGCGTGATCCGCTACACGGGGCAGGGAGCGCCGATCCCGGCGGCCAACTACGTGCCCGCCAACCTGTCGGGAGGCTCGCTCCTCAGCTACAGCCAGCTCGCCTCCTTCCACCCGGTGCAACCGATCACATCGACGCCCGACCGCTCCTACACGGCCTCGCTCGGGATGGGTATGGGACCTGGCGGCATGGCACATCTGATCAATGGTCAGGCCTGGCCGAACGTCACCCCCTTCCTGACGTCGACCGGTGAGAACGTGCAGCTGACGATCAGCAACGGCGGAATGATGATGATGCCGTTCTATCACCCGATGCACATCCACGGTCACTTCTTCCGACTGATGGGCACGGCAGGCGGGACCACCGCGCCCCCGATCAAGGACACGATCCTGATCCGGCCGGCGGGCCAACCGGGCAGCTCCTTCACGAGCCAGATCACGATGGACAACCCCGGACGTTGGTTGTTCCACTGCCACAACGCCGACCACATGGGGGCCGGCATGATGACCATCTTCGACTATCTCGGCGACGACGATGGCGACGGCATCGAGACGCGTAGCGACATGGAACCCACGGCCGACATCCCGGTCGTCACGATCAGCAGCTTCGCGAGCGCGTTCACTCCGGGCGCCAGTGACGTGATCCGCGTGCAATGGACCCAGGGACAAGTCGTCGCGCTGTTCGCCGGGCCAGCCGAGCTGCAGCAGTGGAGCCAGATCCCGAATCTCGGTCTGCTGGTCCTTGATCCTGCAACCGCTTCGCCGCTCGGCGCTGCCCTTACGTCACCGTCCGGTGAGGCCACGTTCCCCTACGCACTGCCCAACAACCCCGCGATCGTGGGCACGCGGGTCGGCATCCAGGGCGTCGGCATCGACGCACCTTCGGGCGACCTCGTCCTGACGACGTTCCAGGCCTTGACGGCGAACTGAGCGGCACTACCCGCTCGGTCGCCGCCGGCTCACAGAATCAGCGCGCGATCCGAAAGGCCCGCAGACGCAGCGCGTTGACGATCACCGACACCGAGCTCAGGCTCATCGCGGCCGCCGCGACCATCGGACTCAACAGCCACCCCGTGAACGGAAACAGTACACCCGCAGCCAGCGGCACACCGGCGGCGTTGTAGCCGAACGCGAACAGGAGGTTCTGCTTGATGTTCCGCATCGTCGCGGCGCTCAACTCGCGCGCACGCACGATGCCTCGCAGGTCGCCCCGGACGAGCGTCACGGCGGCGCTCTCCATCGCGACGTCCGTCCCGGTCCCCATCGCGATGCCCACGTCCGCCTTCGCGAGCGCCGGCGAGTCGTTGATGCCGTCGCCGGCCATCGCCACCTTGGCGCCGCCCTCCTGGAGTCGCTCGATCGTCGCGAGCTTCTGATCGGGCAGGGCATCGGCGATCACCTCGTCGATGCCCAGTTCTCGCCCGACGGCCTCGGCCGTCGCCCGGTTGTCGCCGGTCAACATCACGACGCGCAGACCGGCGCCGTGCAGGGCGCGGATGGCCTCCGGCGTGCTGTCCTTGATCGGGTCCGCGACCGCCAGCATGCCGATCAGCTGCCCGCCCGCAGCCAAGAACATGACGGTGGCCCCGTCACCCTGCAGCCGGGCGGCCAGCGCACGGTCGGCGTCCGACGCGACAACGCCAACCTGCTCCATCAAGGCGAGATTGCCGAGGGCGACGTCCTGCTGCTCGACCTGGCCCATGACGCCCTTGCCCGTCACGGACTCGAACCCGTCGACGTCCGACAACTGGATCTCGCGTTCACTCGCCCCATCGACGATGGCGCGCGCAAGCGGGTGTTCGCTGCGCGTCTCCAGGCTCGCCGCCAGGCGCAAGACGGCCGACTCGCCTGGACCGGCTTCGCCGACGACCAGCACGCTGATCAGCTTCGGCTGTCCGAGCGTCAGCGTGCCGGTCTTGTCCACGACCAACGTGTCGATGGCACGAAGGCTCTCGATCGCCTGTGCGTTGCGGAACAGCACACCCAACTGCGCGCCCCGCCCCGTCGCCACCATGATCGACATCGGCGTCGCGAGGCCCAGGGCGCACGGGCAGGCGATGATCAGCACGGCGACCGCGTTGAGCAGCGCGTAGGCGAGGCGCGGCTCCGGGCCCCAGACGCTCCAGACGACGAACGCGAGCGCCGCACACGCGACCACGATCGGAACGAACCAGGCGGCAACGCGATCGGCAAGTCGCTGGATGGGTGCTCGGCTCCGCTGTGCATCGGCGACCATCTGGACGATCCGTGCCAACAGCGTTTCGCCGCCGACCTTCTCGGCCTCGATAGTGAGGCTTCCCGTGGTGTTGACCGTGCCGCCGATCACCTGATCGCCCGCCGCCTTGGCCACGGGGACCGGCTCGCCCGTGACCATCGACTCGTCGACGGTGCTGCCGCCCTCGACCACGATCGCGTCGACCGGAACGGCCTCGCCGGGACGAACTCGCAGGCGATCCCCCTTGCGGACCGACTCGACGGCGACCTCCTCCTCTGCGCCGTCGGAGCCGATGCGCCGAGTCATCTTCGGCGAGAGATCGAGCAACGCCCGGATCGCGGCGCCGGTGCTGCTCCGCGCGCGCAGCTCCATGACCTGACCGAGCAACACGAGCGCCACGATCACCGCGGCGGCCTCGAAGTAGACGGCCACGCCGTGCACGCCGCGGAAGCCCTCCGGAAACCAATCGGGCGCCACGAGCGCCAGCACGCTGTAGACGTACGCGACGGAGACGCCGAGCCCGATCAGCGTGAACATGTTGAGCTGCCAACGCCTGACGGAGTCCCAGCCCCGCGACAGCAGCGGCAGGCCCGCCCAGACCACCACCGGCGTCGCGAACGCCAGCTCCAGCCAACGCGAGAACCCACCGAACAGTCCGTGGATCGGCGCGCCGGGGAGCACCATGTCCCCCATCGCGAGCACGAGCAGCGGAACGGCCAGCGCCGCGCTCCAGACGAAGCGGCGCCGCATGTCGAGGTACTCGGAGTCGTCCGCTTCGGCGCTCGCATCGACGGGCTCGAGCGCCATGCCGCAGATGGGGCAGGTTCCTGGCCCTGCCTGCTGAATCTCCGGGTGCATCGGACACGTGTAGGTTCCAGGGGGCGCCGGTCGATCGGTCCCGGCGGCGTGCCCTCCGGAAGGATGGGAGCCATGACCATGCCCGTCGGCGTGGGCGTGCTCGCCCCCATGGCAGCAAGTCTTGGACTCGGGGGCGCCGTGGTGATGTTCGTTTGCCATTGGATTCCGTTCGCGTTGCATGCCTACGCTGACGAGCGGACCGGGCGGACGTTACACCTACCGCGCCAGACGACGCCCCGTCAGGCCCCAGACGGCCTCGCGCAAGTACAGTCGAGACAGCCGTGTTCGGCGCAGGTGCGACAGGTGAGCTGCACCTCCCGGCGCAGGGCCGCCCGAGCGCGGTGCAGGCGAACGCGGGCACTCCCCGCACTGACGCCGCGATCCTTGGCGACCGCCCCGACGGACCGGCCCTCCAGGTCTACGAGGCGGACCAGCTCTGCATAGTCCGGATGGATGAGCGGCAGCAACCCCTCGATGCAGACGCAGAGGTCACGCTGTAGGGCGGTATCCGGAGGCGCCTGCAAGAGGTCGGAGTCGCCCTCGAGGCCGGGGAGCTCCCGCGCCCGCCGGCGATGCCAATCCACGATGGCATTCCGGAGCACCCGGTAGAACCAGGCCACGATGCTGTCCTCGTCGCGCACGCCTTCGACGTGCTCGACGCTGCTCGCGAACGCGTCCTGCAGGACCTCCTCTGCCTCCTCGCGAGAGCCGATCCGCCGCTCGACGAACGCCAGAAACTGGCTACGGCTGGCGAGCAGGATCGAGAGGCGTTGACGATCTGCGGAATCGGGCATGACTCTATTGACCTACGACCGTAGCCGCTCGCCGTGACCTACGGCTCGCCATATCCAGCCAAGGTCCCGCCGCCGCCTGGCAGCCCCCGGCACGGGCCTTGCTGATCCGATGCCCGGCACCTGCCCCTCACGAGAGGGGAGCCCGCCGCATCCGCGTCAGCCCAACTCCACTCCGGTGCTGGGCCCGACCCGAGCGTTCCAGTCCGATCCAAGGAGGACACCAGAATGTCGTTGATCCCCTCTGCCTTCCTCACCGCAGCCGCGACCGCACTGCTCTGCGTACCGATGGCCGCCCAGCACGGTGACCACCATGGCCACCAGAATCCGGCCGCCAAGGTTGCGAGAACTGGTGACCCCTACCCGTTCGAGACGTGCCCCGTGTCCGGCAAGAAGCTCGGAGCCATGGGCGACCCCGAGGTGAAGGTCTACGACGGTCGCGAGGTGCGCTTCTGCTGTGGTGGCTGCACCGGCAAGTTCGAGAAGGACCTCGACGCCAGCTTCGCCAAGCTCGACCAGAAGATCCTCGCCGATCAGCGCCCCATCTACCCGCTGACGAAGTCGGTGGTCTCGGGGGAGAAGCTGCCAGAGAAGCCGGTCAGCATGGTCCTCGGGAACCGCCTCATCCTGGTGGCCACGGCGAAGGAGAAGGCCACGATCCTGAAGGCGCCCGAGAAGTACCTGAAGCTGCTGGACGACGCCGTGAAAGCCGCTCAGGGCAAGGACTACCCGCTGAAGAAGTGCGTGGTGAGCGACGAGCCGCTCGGAAGCATGGGCAAGGCCAAGGATGTGGTCGTCGCCGGCCGCCTGATCCGCCTCTGCTGTGCAAGCTGCACGAAGAAGCTCGAGAAGACACCTGCCGCGTTCCTTGCGACCATCGACAAGGCGGCGGCCGACAAGTCACCGGAAGAGCCTCGGGACGGCAAGAAGGAGTAGCCACCTGCTCGAGGACCGGTCGCTGGACGTACCCGGAACCGATCCTCGGACATGCCCAAGATCATCCGCCCGATCTCGCTGGCGCCTTCGCCACGGTCCGCGGGTAGTTTCTGTCGCAGTGACGAGCCGTCACGACGACGACTCGCGACGGAACGAGCGTGCAACGACACCCAGATGAACCGACCCGCGTGGAGCCTGCTCCCTCTCCTTGCCGCAATCTCGATCGCTGTATCGCATCGATGCGCTGCGCAGGCCCGGAAACCCGGAGCGATCCAAGGCGATGACGCCGTCCGCTACGAACTCGTCATCGCTGCGACCCCCGGTGCGCCGGCGGGGACACAGACGACCGTGCTCACGGTCAACGGGACGTCTCCTGGGCCGGTGCTGCGATTCCGTGAGGGCGACCTCGCCCGAATCACCGTCAAGAACCGGCTGCCGTCCGAAGAGACCTCCATCCACTGGCACGGACTGCTCGTGCCGAACGAGATGGACGGGGTCCCCTACCTGACGACCCCTCCGATCCCCGCCGGTGGCGAACACACGTTCGAGTTCCGGCTTCGGCAGTCCGGCACCTACTGGTACCACTCGCACACGGGCCTGCAGGAGCAGCTCGGCGTGCAGGGCGCCATCGTCATCGAGCCGAACGAACCCGACGTGGCGTTCGATCGAGAGCACGTCGTCGTGCTCGCCGACTGGACCGACGATGATCCGACCACGGTCATGCGCTGGCTGATGCGCGGCAGCGAGTGGTATTCCGTGAAGAAGGGGACGCAGCAGTCTCTGCTCGGAGCCTGGCGGCGAGGCGCCGTCTCGAACTACTTCGAGCGTGAGGGAGACCGCATGCCCGCGATGGACCTGTCGGACGTGGCCTACGACGCGTTCCTGGCCAACGGCAAGCGAGAACTGCGGCTCGATGCCCGCCCTGGGGAACGCGTGCTCTTGCGCCTCGTCAACGCGGGAGCCTCGACCTACTTCCACGTCGGCGCCGGCGAGGGCAACCTGACGATCGTCGGCAGCGACGGCATTCGCGTACAGCCGGTCGAAGTCCGTCGACTGCTGATCGGCATGGCCGAGACGTATGACGTGCTGGTCACGATGCCAGCGGATCGATGCACGCTCGAGATCCGGGCCACGGCGCAGGATGGCAGCGGGCACGCGTCGATGCTCTTGGGCGAAGGCCCCCTGATCGAGGCGGTCGACCCGCCGCGCGCCAACCTATACGTGATGGACGAAATGCTCGCCGCCGGACTCGCGAGCCAGATGCCCAAGCGCGCGCTCGAAGCCGCAACGGCGGAGCGCCCGTTCGCGCCGTACGGCCTGCTGCGCGCCGTTTCCGACACGACCATTGTCGGCCCCGACACAGAAGTCCGCGAACTGACCATGCGCCTCACCGGCGACATGCGCCGGTATCTGTGGGGCTTCGACAACGAGACGCTGGCCGAGAACTCGACGATCCGTGTCCGCAAGGGCGAGGTGCTGCGCATCGAGCTGATCAACGACACGATGATGCACCATCCCCTGCACCTGCACGGTCACTTCTTCCGAGTGCTGAACGGTCAAGGCGAACGCTCGCCGCTCAAGCACACCGTGGACGTTCCCCCGATGGGCAAGCGCACGATCGAGTGGATCGCCGACGAAGAGGGCGGAGACTGGTTCTTCCACTGCCACCTGCTCTACCACATGGATGCCGGCATGGCCCGCGTCTTCAGCTACGAGCAGGATCCGGCCTACCGCCCTACCGTCGATCCGAAGCTCCTGGAACCGGCCTACCTGTTCTTCGATGCCACCGTGCAGAACCACATGACCATGGGCCGGGCAATGCTCATGAAGGGGCGAAACGACGTCTTCGTGCGGTGGGACATCGGGCTGCCATCAGCATTCGGTGACGACCACCAGGACGGCGGGCACGAAGACAACATCGAGATCGACCTGGGATGGTCCCGCTACGTCGATCGGAACTTCGCCACCGAGCTCGGCTGGCGCTATGCCGACGGCGATGGCGCGACGAGCCGAGCGTTCGCCGGCGTGCGCTATCGACTTCCCTACCTCGTGATGTCGAACCTCAGCGTGGACAGCCGCGGGGACTTCCGCCTCACACTCGACAAGGGCCTGCAGCTCACCGACCGGCTCGGTGTCGGAGCTTCTGTCGAATACGACACCAACACGCAGTTCGAGTGGCTCGTCGGCATCGACTACACGCTCACGCCGAACCTGGGCTTCTCGACCTCGTATCACTCAGACCATGGCTATGGCCTCGGCATGGTCTTCACCTTCTGATTGCCAACGACTCCAAAGGAAGATACCCAACATGAAAACGACCCGCTCCAAGTCTCCCCTGCTCGCACTCGTCCTGTTCGCCGCCTGCGCTTCGGGCCCGAGCGCAGACGTCATCCCCTACACGAGCGACCTCTGCATCGTCACCGACAACAAGCTCGGCTCGATGGGTGACCCCGTCGTCAAGGTCTACGGCAACCAGGAGGTCAAGTTCTGCTGCCGCCCGTGCGTCAAGGAGTTCGAGGAGGACCAGGAGCGCTTCCTCGCGAAGCTGAAGAAGTAGTGATCGGCATTGCCGCACGTCGACCGGCGAGTCCGCGCCGGCCCGTGCTCGCCGCGCGGACACCGTGCGGAAGACGCCGCGGCGTTCACCTACCGCCCACATGCGAACCGTCCCATGCAACCTAGCCCGCGTGCCCACGCAGCATCGCTGCTTACAGCACTCGCAGTATCCTTGCTCGGCAGTTGCTCGACGATCCGGACCAGTGGACGCCCAGACTTCGACCTCCGGACGATCAAGCGCTACGCGTGGCTCAACCCGCCGAGCTTCTCAGGAGAGGCCGTGGAGGGATCGGAGGAACGCCTGCTCACCGAGACGCGAAGCGCAATCGACAACCACCTGCAGCGCCTCGGAGTCAGGCCATCCACTCACGAGGAGGCTGAGGTGCTTGTCACTGCGACCCTGGACCTTGCCGTGCGGCTACACCTGAACGACTTCGACTACGACCTCTTCGCTGCCGAGAACGAGGAGGTGGGTACGTTGACCATCACGTTCTTTGACAGGGGTCCACGGCAAGCCTGGACGGGCCGCTGCCGCCACACGCTCCGGACCGCTTCTCGAAGCGAGCGGCCAAGCCCAATGGAGTTCGTTCCAACAGGTCAAACGCGCGACTGGCGCATCGCCCAGATGGTCGAACGCATCCTGTCGCGTGCCAGCACCGAGTGAAGCGACACCTGCGAGCCGTTCGCCCAATCGGCGCGCTCGCGATGGACCTCAGCGCAGTTCGTAGTCGACGATCTTCTTTCGGAGCGTGGTCGGCGAGATGTCCAGGAGTTGCGCCGTCCGCGTGATGTTCCATCCCGTTGTATCCAATGCACGGCGGACGTGGTCCCGCTCCACCTCCCAGAGCTTCTTGACCTGACCGCCCTCGGCCACGGCTTCGGGAGAAGGCCGCGGCGGCGAGATGTCCACCTCCTCGATCACGTCTGCTCGGGCAAGCGCCACGGCACGGGTGAGCACGTTCTCCAGTTCGCGAACGTTGCCAGGCCACGAATGCAGCTCGAGCTGCTTCAGAGCCGCCTCCGAGATCGCGGCGACCTCGCTTTCCAGACGTCGCCCGATCCGGTGTAGGAGGTGCGTGGCCAGGATCCGGATGTCTCCAGGTCGCTCCCGGAGCGGTGGAATCTCGAGCCGCGCCACCGACAAGCGGTACAGCAGGGCTTCCCGGCACTCACCCCGCTCCACCATCCCTGCGAGGCCACGCTGGCAGCCCGCGCGCACCCGCCGCTCCAAGCAGACGCTGCGGTTGCCCCCGACCCGCTCGAACGCTCGCTCCTGCAGAGCCCGCAGTAGCTTCGCCTGGAGCTCGAGCGGCATGTCGCCGATCTCGTCGAGGAAGACCGTGCCCTTTCCTGCATCCTCGAGCCTGCCGGGCTTCTTGGCATCCGCCCCGGTGAACGCGCCTTTCTCGTGCCCGAACAGCTCACTCTCGAGGAGCGTGGGCACGATTGCCGCGCAGTTGATCGCCACGAACGGCTCGGTCGGCGATGACGCGTTGTGGATCGCTCGAGCCACGAGCTCCTTGCCCGTGCCGCTCTCGCCTTCGATCAGCACAGTGACCTGGCTCCTGGACAGCAGCCCAACCTGCTTCAGGAGCTCCAGGATGCGTCGATCTGCCCCGATGATCTCATCCGGGTGCTCTGCACCGGGCGTGATCGGGACGAGGTCCGCCCGCTGCGTCAGCGGTCGACGCTGCCGGCGTCGTTGCCGGCACTTCTCGATCGCGACGAGCACATCCTCCACCGCCAGCGGCTTGCGGACGTAGTCCAGGGCACCGATCTGAATCGCCTCGATCATCGACTTCATGTCCTGAACCCCGGTGATCATGACCACCTCGGGCGCTTCCGCGGCATCGATCAGGTCCTTCAGGACCCGCAACCCATCGCGATCGGGCAGGCGGAGATCGAGAAAGACGATGTCCGGCCCGAAGTCGCCCACCGCCTCGCTAGCCGCTCCGCCCTTCGTACGCGTCGCGACGGCGTGCCCCTGTTCTTCCAGGAGGATCTGCAGCGACCGGCAGATGGCCGCATCGTCATCGACGATCAGGATGCGAAGCGTGTCGTGCTGGCTCTGGCTCATGGGGTAACTCGATTCGGAACACGGCACCCGCGACCGCACCGTGATCATCCACGCGATTCGCGGCGCTCACACGACCGCCATGGTACTCGACGATCTTCCTGACGATCGCGAGTCCGAGCCCCGTACCTTGTTCGCGGGACGTGAAGAAGGGCTGGAACAGTCGCTCGCGGTTATCTTCCGGGAAACCCGGACCGTCATCCGACACTTCGAGGACCACCAGGCGCGCCGACGCGTCGAGCGAGACCGCAACGTCGATCTGCCCGTTCGGCCCGGTTGCGGCCATCGCATTCTGAAGGAGGTTGACGAGCACCTGCCGGATCCGCTCCGAGTCGATCCGAATCTCGAGTGCCTCGTGACCGTCCAGAACACGGATACGGCAGCGAAGTTTTCCGGCCTCGTTGTCGACCTCCTCGAGAGCCGCGACGATCACATCCCGAAGTCGATGCACGCGGTAGTCCATCGACAACGGCCGACTCAGGGACAGCAGGTCGCTGAACATCCGCTCGAGGCGGGCGACCTGCTCCTGCGCGATCTCGGCGAGTTCGACGTGCCTGCTTCCGGCCGGCAGCCCCGCGCGGATGGCGTGGAGGTTCAGCTTGATCGATGACAGCGGGTTGCGCATCTCATGGACCACGGCCGAGCTCATCTCCCCCATCGCCGCCAAGGTCTCGGAATGCACGATCCGCTGCCGAGCCTGGGCCAACTCGTCGAGCATCCGGTTGAGCGCCCGACCTACCGCATCCACTTCGGGCTGGGCCAGGGGCAGGACGCGGGCAGCGTGGTCGCCACCGCCGACACGATGCGCGACGCGAACCAACTGCTGCAGCGGAGCGGTGAGCTGACGAGCCCCCACTCGCACGATCAGGATCACGATCACGGCAACCGCGAGAGCGGTGATCCCCGCCCTCCAGCCGAGTTCGGGAAGCCAGGCCAAAGCCTCGGTCGCGTCCTGCTCGAGCAGCAGCACCCAGTCCATCTGGGGGAGTGACGTGAAGCCACCGACTACTTCACGACCGTTGGCATCGGGGTACAGCGCCGCCCCCGACTCACCGAGTCTCGCCCGCCGAAACCCGACGGTGTCGATCCGGGTCTCCAGCGCATCACCGAACTCACGGCCGCCGGACTCGGTCAACACGCGCCCCTCCGACGACACCAGGTAGCAGCGACTATTCGACAGCCCTGCGCCAGCATCCGACAGGATGTGTTCGAGCTCCGCCTCGTCGAGCGCCGTCAGCACGAAGCCCGTGACGGCACCATCCTCTCCCATCACCGCAGCACCGAAGTGCATGCCCAGCCGCCCGTTCTCATGCCTGTGGATGCGCCCGGCGGCCCCAAAGGTCGAGGCCCGAACGGCCTTCTGGATGTCCGACCGGCCGAAGTCCTCGATGCCGTGGACGTCGGTGCCCGCTCCGGCCAGCTCGCGCCACTCCAGGTCATAGAGCCCGACCGACTCGTAGAGACCGTATTTCGCCACGAACTGCTCCAGCAGAGCGGTCGTGCCATGATCCGCGCGACCTCGCGACCCACCATCGGTGCACCGATGGCGCACAGCCGGACAGTTCGCCAGGAACCCGGCATCTGCCATCCGCTCGCTGAACCAGAGTTCGAGCTGACGCTCGCGAGAGGCCGCGAGTTGCGCCAACCTCGCCGTCGCGGCGTCCAACACCGCGGATCGAGCGCAGTGGTAGCCCTGCCCTGCAAGGAAGAGCATCGGCAGCAACGCGATGCCCAGCGACCACAGCAGCAGGCGTCGGCGCAGGTAGCCTCCGACACCGCGCGTCGGCGCCGCAGCGACACGGCGCCCTTCGTCGTGCTCAGTTTCTGGTGAGGAGGCCATCAGGATCTGGTCGCGGCGCAACCGGGTCAGCTACGCGCAAGTGCGCACACCCACGGTGCAGTCGCCAAGGAAACCTGCTCGGAACGCCTGCGGCAAGCTACAGGGCATGGGCACGTCCCAAGTGACGTGCCGAACCGGAAGCAACGACCGTGCCTGAGGTCTCGCCGCCCATCGGCACGCATGTTGCCCAGGGTCGCGCGGCTGCCCGCGGCGCCAGCTCCCGGGGACACGCCAGCACCTACCACCGGAGCAGTCTCATGACCCGACTCATCCCCATGGCTTGCATCGCGCTCGCCACCACCCTCCTGCTCGCTGCAACCGCCCCAGCACAGGGGATCGCGCTCCGAGGCGGTGAGATCGTCATCGGAAGCGTGGTGAACGTGAAGGCATCTACCGTCGAGATCGCCGTGACCTTCCCTCGCGTCGAAACGCGCGTGCTCGATCGCTCCGACATCAAGCCAAGCTCGATGTATGCCATCCTTTCCGGGCGTCTGGATCAAACCAGCGGCAAGGCGCACCTCGAACTCGCCCAGACCTGTCGCGAACTCGGCCTGTTCGCCTTCGGCATCGCCGAAGCACGCGAAGCTGCCCGCCGCGACCCCGCCCTTGCCGAAGCGAGCCAGCATCTCGTCGAAGGCCTGCGACAGTCGATCGCCGACGAGATCCTGCACGCCGCGACCTCCGATGCTGACGCCGGCCGCTACGGTTCCGCCAGGCTCGCCGCAGAGGCGATCCTCCGCGACTACGCGGACACGCCCGCCGCCCGTGCCGCGCGAGACTTGCTCGCGAAGTTGCGCTCCCTCGCCGCAACGGACGCACGCATCGTCGGCGAGAAGGAGGCCGTTGCGGCCACCAAGAGGATCCGTCGCGCTTTGGATCGCAGCACGGAGGACCTCGCGGCTCCCGCCCACGGCAAGATGCGAGACCAACGCCGCCTGCAACGAGGGATCGCCCGGCTCGAGAAGGTCTGGAAGGGCGTTCACGACCTGGTAGGTCCAGAGGACGCAGCCGCCGCGTCCACGTCGACGAGTGCCCCCGGCGCTGCCGACCGTCTTGCGGCTGCTCAGACACAATTGCAGAGCCGCCTGACCGCAGCCTACCTCGCCCTCGGCCAGATCTATCTCGAACGCGAGGCACTGTCGGACGCGAGCGAGTGGTGCAACAAGGCCTGTGAGATCGACCCGCAGAACAAGGACTCCCACCAGCTGCACTCACTGATCCTGCAGGCGAAGATCATCAGCGGGGCGGGATACTGATCCACCCGCCCGCCTTCGCACCGATGGCTTCGGTGTGCCGCCCTCGAGGAGAGCGGCCTCCACGATCTGCACACAGCGAGTCGACACACTGATGAAGACGACAGCACCATGCAAGAGGACGAGAGTCCACGTCGGATACGGCCTCTGTTGCCTCCTGATCACGATGGCGGCGTGCAGGTCCTACCCACGCGCGACGCCAATCGGCCCCTACACCAGCGCGCCGGCCGGGATGCGCGCCGACCGGCCGCAGCTGCCGGACTTCACGATCAACTCGGACCTCGATACCTACATCCGTTACGCGCTGCTCAACAACCCCGGATTGGAAGCCGCGTTCCAGGACTACGTCGCCGCGATGGAGCGCATTCCCCAGGTGACAGCGCTCCCGGACCCGAGGCTCAGCTACCGGTACTACATCCAGGAGGTCGAGACCCGCGTCGGCCCGCAGCAGCACGCGTTCGGGCTCTCCCAGACGCTGCCCTGGTTCGGCAAGCTCGAACTCCAGGGCCAGATCGCTTCCCGCGCTGCGGACGCCGCCAAGGAGCGGTTCGAGGCGAAGAAGGACTCGCTGGTCGCCGAGGTCATCGATGCCTACCTGGAGTACTACCATCTGGGGCGGGCCGTCGAGGTCGTCCGCGGCAACCGCGACCTCATCCAGCAGCTCGAGCGAGTCGCCCGCACCCGCTACGGAGCCGGAGCCGCCAACCACCCCGACATCATCCGTGCTCAGGTCGAGCTCGGCCAGCTGGAGAACCAGCTCGCCAGCCTCGGCGATCGCAAGGCGCCGTTCGTCGCGCGACTGAACGCCGCGCTCAATCGCCCGAAGTCGACACCGATTCCGTTCCCCACGCAGGCCGACGTCCATCCGCTCGGAGCCCCCGACGAGGAGGTCCTCGGGTGGATCGCCACGAGCAATCCGGAGCTCCTCGCGATGCGGCACGAGATCGACGCTGCGAGGGCCGCGGCCGAACGCGCCGAGAAGGACTTCTACCCCGACTTCACGTTCGGCGTCGACTACCTGGCCACCGGCGATGCACGCATGTCCGGGGTCGCGGGCAGCGGCGACGACGCCGTCATCGCCGGCGTCTCCTTCAATCTACCGCTTGCCCGTGGCAAGTACCGCGCGGCCGTCCGCGAGTCCCAGGCGCGCCAGTTCTCGACGGCCCTGAAGCGAGGAGACCTGCTCAACAAGTTCCAGGCGGAGGCGGCGACGGCCCTCTTCCGCATCCGCGACGCAGAACGACAGATCGCTCTCTACCGCGACACGCTGCTGCCAAAGGCGCGCGAGTCGCTGGCCACGACACAGGCGTCATACAGCGCAGGGAGCGGGAGCTTCTCCGACCTGGTGGATGCCCAGCGGATGCTGCTGTCCTTCGAACTGTCCTTCGAGCGGTCGCGCGCGGACCACGGACAGTGGCGTGCGGTGCTCGAGCGACTCGTCGGCCACGCGATCCCCACGAAGGACTCGGGCGTGGAACAGCCCACCAAGGAGAACTAGGAAGATGAACGCAAGGAAGCCCTACCGTCTGACCGCGCTGCTCGCCGCCGCCATCATCGTGGGCCTCGGCGCCGGTTACTTCCTTTGGGGCAACGCAGCTGCGCCCTCGCACTCGCCCCCCTCGACGACCGCACACGAGGGCCATGCACCCGCAGCCGAGGTGTGGACCTGCTCGATGCATCCACAGATCCGCATGCCGTCACAGGGCAAGTGCCCCATTTGCGGGATGGACCTGATCCGGGCCGCGAGCGGCGGCGACTCGGGCGGACTCCGACAGCTGACGATACGACCGGAACAACGTGCCCTCATGCGCGTGCGAACGGTCCCCGTCGAGAAGCGATTCCCCGATGCACGGGTGCGCCTCGTCGGCAAGGTCACCTACGACGAGACCCGGCTCGGCTACATCACCGCCTGGGTTCCCGGACGGATCGACGAGTTGTACGTCGACTTCACCGGCGTGACCGTCAAGAAGGGCGACCACATGGTCAAGCTGTACAGCCCGGAGCTCTACAGCGCGCAGGAGGAGCTGCTTCAGGCGAAGGCCGCGCTCACCGACCTGCAGAAGAGCGAGTTCGAGTCCCTCCGTGCGTCGGCTCGAGGCACGATCGATTCGGCGCGCGAGAAGCTGCGCCTCTGGGGCATCTCGAAGGAGCAGATCGACGCCATCGAGGAGCGCGGATCCGCCGAGGAGCACGTCACGATCCACGCACCCTCTTCGGGTCTGGTGATCCACCGCAGCGCCCAGGAAGGCATGTACGTCCAGACGGGCACACGCATCTTCACGATCGCGGACCTGAGCCAGGTATGGGTGCAGCTGGACGCCTACGAGAGCGATCTCGAGTGGCTACGCTACGGGCAGCAGGTCTCGTTCGAGACGGAGGCCTACGGCGGACGGCAGTTCCGCGGCCGCATCTCCTTCATCGACCCCGTCCTCGACCGTCACACGCGCACGGTCAAGGTCCGGGTCAACGTGCCCAACCCCGACGGCCTGCTCAAGCCGGACATGTTCGTGCACGCGACCGTCTCGGCCCGCATCGCCGGCGCCGGCAAGGTCATGGATCCATCCCTCGTCGGCAAGTGGATCTCGCCGATGCACCCCGAGATCGTGAAGGACGGCCCCGGCAAGTGCGACATCTGCGGCATGGACCTCGTCCCCGCACACGAGCTCGGCTACGTATCCGTCTCCGAGGCGCAAGACGAAGCGCCGCTCGTCATCCCGGTCTCCGCCGCGCTCGTCACCGGCACGCGCGCCATCGTCTACGTCGAGCTGCCCGAGCGACAGGCCCCGACCTACGAGGGGCGGGAGGTGGTGCTAGGCCCGCGAGCGGGCGACCAGTACGTCGTCCTTCATGGCCTGCAGGCGGGCGAGCTCGTGGTTGCCGAAGGCAACTTCAAGATCGACAGCGCACTCCAGCTCCAGGCCAGACCGAGCATGATGAGCCCAGCTGGCGGCCAACCCGCAGGCGGGCACAACCACGGCGGCGGTGCGGAGACCAAGAAGATGGCGATGCCATCGGGCCAGGGCCACACCGCCATGCTCTCGGCGGATGCACGCGCGCGCCTACAGCGCATCGAACGGGCCTACGCCGACATCACCGCTGCCGTCGATGCGGGCGACGTCGATCGCGTCAAGGAACAGTTCGACCGGCTCGGCGAGACCGTTGCCGGCACGCCGATGCAGCTGTTCGAGGGGGAATCCCACAAGATGTGGATGGAGCTTTCGATGCGCCTGTCGAACGACGCGTTCGAGGGCCGCACGTCCGCCGATGCGCAGGCCGCGAGGGCCAGCCTCGCGAAGCTCACCGAGTCGGTCGAGATGATGCGCAAGCACTTCGGGACGAGTGCAGAACCGCCATCGAGCAAGCCCGTCGCGCTACCGGAACCCGCTCGCGCGGCCCTCGCGCGGGGCTGGGAGGCCTACTCCGAGCTGCACGCCGGCCTCGCAGCGGATGACCTCAGCCGCGCGCAGTCGGCCGCCGCGAAGCTGGCGAACACAACCGAAGGCGTCGAAGCGGCGGCCCTCCCGGCCGTGGCACGCGATGCCTGGCAGACGCTGACGGGCACGGTCGCCACGAACGCCCGGCAGCTCGCAGAGAGCGAGGACATCGATGGTGCACGAGCGGCGTTCGAGCGCGTCTCGAATGGTGTGGAGGCGGCGCTCCGCGGACTCGGCTCACCAGCGAAGGTCCACGTGATGCGTTGTCCGATGGCGTTCGACGGCCGCGGCGCACGATGGCTGCAGGGCTCGGATCAGGTGCAGAACCCCTACTACGGCGCCGCCATGTCGGACTGCGGCACCGCGATCGAGGTCCTCGAGCCCCGCGAGGATCGCCGTGGTAAGTGACGCCACTCGAGAGCCGACGTCGTTCCTGGACCGACTGATCTGGTTCTGCCTGCGGAAGAAGCTGGTCGTCTTCCTCCTCGTGCTCGGCGTCATGGGCTGGGGCGTGCTCGTCGCCCCGTTCGACTGGAAGGCCTATGGGCTGCCGCGCGACCCGGTCCCCTTCGATGCCATCCCCGACATCGGTGAGAACCAGCAGAGCGTCTTCACCGAGTGGATGGGGCGATCGCCCCAGGACGTCGAGGACCAGATCACCTATCCGCTCACCGTCGCCCTGCTCGGGCTGCCCGGGGTCAAGACGGTACGCAGCTACTCGTTCTTCGGCTTCTCGACCGTCTACATCATCTTCGACGAGGACATCGACTTCTATTGGAGCAGGAGCCGCGTCCTCGAGAAGCTAAACAGCCTGCCGAGAGGCACGCTGCCGGCCGACGTGCAACCGGCGCTCGGCCCGGACGCCACCGCGCTCGGGCAGGTCTACTGGTACACGCTCGATGGGCGTGATCCCGATGGGAACCCCACCGGAGGGTGGGGCCTGCAGGAGCTACGGAGCGTGCAGGACTGGTATGTCCGCTACACGCTGCTGGCGGCCGAAGGCGTGAGCGAGGTCGCCTCCATCGGTGGGTTCGTCGAGGAGTATCAGATCGACGTCGACCCGGACGCGATGCGCGCGCACGGCGTCGCGCTCGATCAGGTCTTCGAAGCCACCAAGATGTCGAACCTCGATGTCGGCGCCCGCACCATCGAGGTCAGCCGCGCCGAGTACGTGATCCGCGGCCTCGGCTTCGTCGAGAGCGTCGAGGACATCGAGGAGACCGTCGTGCGCGTCAACGACAACGTCCCGATCCGCGTACGCGATGTCGCGCACGTCACCAAGGGCCCCGCCCTGCGCCGAGGGGCCCTGGACAAGGGCGGCGCCGAAGCCGTCGGCGGCGTCGTAGTGGTCCGCTACGGCTTCAACCCGCTGCAGGCGATCAAGAACACGAAGGCCAAGATCGCCGAGATCGCGCCCGGCCTGCCGACCAAGGCGATCGCCGACTTCCGCACGACATCACGAGACGCGTTGCGCAGCTTCGCAGCTCGGCAGGGCTTCAAGGCGTTCGACGGGGACGATCTCGACCAGGCGGCGTGGGTGCCGTTCCTGAAGTCCCATGAGAGGTCGTCCTGGCCGGCGGGTGTGAACCTCAGTCAGGTGACGATCGTCCCGTTCTACGACCGCACCGACCTGATCTACGAGACGCTCGGCACGCTCAACTCCGCGCTCGTCGAGGAGATCCTCGTCACCATGAACGTGATGCTGATCATGGTGCTGCACCTGCGGAGCTCGCTGCTCATCAGCGCGCTGCTCCCGGTGGCGGTGCTGATGTGCTTCATCGCCATGCGGACCTTCGGCGTCGCCGCGAACATCGTCGCGTTGTCCGGGATCGCCATCGCGATCGGCACGATGGTCGACATGGGGGTGATCATCTGTGAGAACATCCTGCGCCACCTGCGGGAAGCCGACCCCGAAACGCCGCCCGTCACGACGATCTTCCGGGCGACACGCGAAGTCGGTAGCGCCGTGATCACCTCGGTCGCGACGACCGTGGTCAGCTTCCTGCCCGTTTTCACGATGACGGGCGCCGAGGGCAAGCTGTTCCAGCCCCTCGCCTTCACCAAGACGTTCGCGCTGGTCGCATCGATCATCGTGGCCCTGACGGTGATCCCGCCCGCGGCCCACCTCCTGTTCACGGGCTCGGTGAACTCGGCGCGCGCCAGAGCCCTCATGTATTCCGGCCTCGCCGCCGCCGGGTTCGTGCTCGCCGTCACGTCGAGCGTGCTCGGCGGAACCTTGCTGCTCGCGTTCGCGAGCTTCCAGCTGCTCAAGCACCGGCTGCCGAGCTGGGCTGGCAACTCGGGGCCGCTCGCCGTCAACATCGCCGTCGCGCTGTTCGTCCTGGTCGAGCTCACGCAGTCCTGGTTGCCGCTCGGTCCGAGCCGCGGATTCCTCAGGAACCTGGCGTTCGTGGGCATCCTGATCGGTGGACTGCTGACGACGTTCGTCGCCTTCCAGCGCGTCTATCCGCGCGTCCTGCGATGGTGCCTGCGACACAAGCTCCTGTTCCTGTCCGCGCCCGCCCTCATCGTGGTCCTCGGCGCCTGCTCCTGGTTCGGGTTCGACCGCGTATTCGGCTTCGCGCCTGACTCCGTTCGACAGAGCGCAGCATGGCAACGGATGGCCAGCGTGTTCCCGGGGCTCGGCAAGGAGTTCATGCCGCCCCTGGACGAAGGCTCCTATCTGTTCATGCCGACAACGCTGCCTCACGCGTCGATCGGCGAGTCGATGGACGTTCTGCAGCTGCAGGACACCGCCATCGCCAGGATCCCGGAAGTGGAGTCCGTCGTGGGCAAGCTCGGTCGCGCCGAGACCCCGCTCGACCCGGCCCCCATCTCGATGATCGAGACGGTCATCAACTACCGACCCGAGTACATCACCGACAAAGGCGGCGACCGCGTCCGCTTCCGCTTCGACGAAGCCACGAACGAGTTCGTGCGAGACGACGACGGTGACTTGATCCCCGATGCCGACGGCCGCCCCTTTCGCCAGTGGCGTGATCACATCAAGTCGCCGGACGATATCTGGAGCGAGATCGTCGCGGCGGCGGAGATCCCCGGCACGACCTCCGCTCCGAAGCTGCAGCCGATCGCGGCGCGCATCGTCATGTTGCAGAGCGGCATGCGGGCACCGATGGGCATCAAGGTGAAGGGCCCCGATCTCGCGACGATCGAGGGCGTCGCCGTGCAACTCGAACGCTACCTGAAGCAGGTGCCGGGCGTCTCCGCCCCGACGGTGACCGCCGACCGCCTCGTGGGCAAGCCCTACCTCGAGATCGAACTCGATCGCAAGGCGCTCGGCAGGCACGGACTCCACATCGGCGCCGTGCAACAGGTCATCGAGGTTGCCATCGGCGGCAAGCGCATCACCACTACGGTCGAGGGCCGTGAACGCTATCCGGTCCGCGTGCGCTACCTGCGGGAGTTGCGCGACACGCCCGAGAGCCTCAGCAGGATCCTCGTCCCCACGCCAGCTGGTGCGCAGATCCCGCTCGCCGAGCTGTCGGAGATCCGCTTCGTGCGTGGACCGCAGGCCATCAAGAGCGAGGACACCTTCCTGATCGGCTACGTCGTCTTCGACAAGCAGGCCGACCGCGCCGAGGTCGACGTGGTCGAAGAGTGCCAGGCGTTTCTGCAGCAGAAGCTCGACTCCGGTGAGTTCGTGCTGCCGGCCGGCGTGAGCTTCAGCTTCTCGGGCAGCTACGAGAACCAGATCCGATCGCAGAAGACGCTCGCGCTGGTCCTGCCCGTCGCGCTGTTCGTCATCTTCCTGATCCTCTACCTCCAGTTCGGCTCGGTCTCGACCTCTCTGCTGGTCTTCTCGGGCATCGTGGTCGCGTGGGCCGGAGGGTTCCTGCTGATATGGATGTACGGCGTCGGAGGGTTCCTCGACTTCGAGCTGTTCGGCGAGAACATGCGCGAGCTGTTCCAGGTCGACACAATCAACTTGAGCGTCGCCATCTGGGTCGGCTTCCTGGCGCTGTTCGGCATCGCGTCCGACGACGGCGTCGTGATGGCTACCTACCTCGAGCAGAGCTTTCGAGGGGCACGTCTGGGGTCCCGCGAAGAGGTGCGCACCCTGGTCGTGGAGGGAGCAAAAAAGCGCATCCGGCCAGCGCTCATGACCAGCGCGACGACAATCCTCGCGCTGGTCCCGGTGCTCACCTCGACCGGCCGCGGGTCCGACATCATGGTCCCGATGGCCATCCCGTCGTTCGGCGGAATGCTGATCGCGATACTCACGATGTTCGTCGTGCCCGTGCTGTATTGCGCCATCAAAGAGCGCCGGTTGGCGAACCAGACCGCAAGGACGGACTGATGGCACGAGACCACGACGGTGCCCGCGGCGGAGATGCGTCCCCGCCTTGCGCCGAGCGCACGGCTGACTGGTGCCAGTTCGGGCACGCGAAGTGGGCCAGCCACTCACCCGATCACTCGGAAAGGAACTTCCTGGCTGGTCCTGGCAGCCGCCTGAGGGACCTGGGCCGCGTGCTCAGGATCGCAGGCGAATTCGTGAGGGGATTCCGCGCGTTCCGCGGGCTTCCGCCGACGATCACGGTGTTCGGATCCGCGCGCTTCGACGAGAGCCACCGCTACTACCAGATGGCCAGGACCCTCGGCGGACGGCTCGCGAGCGAAGGCTTCGCCGTGATGACCGGCGGAGGCCCCGGGATCATGGAGGCCGCGAACCGCGGCGCGACGGACGCCCAGGGCGTGTCCGTCGGCTGCAACATCGTGTTGCCTCACGAGCAGAAGCCCAACCCGTACGTGCAGCGATGGGCGGAGTTCCGCCACTTCTTCGTGCGCAAGGTCATGCTGCTCAAGCACAGCGTCGGCTTCGTCGCGCTGCCCGGCGGTTTCGGCACGTTCGACGAGGTGTTCGAGACGGCGACCCTGATTCAGACGGGCAAGGTGTACGACTTCCCGATCATCCTGATGGGCCGAGACTACTGGGATCCGATGTTCGGCTTCCTGCGCGATTCGCCACTCGCAGGCGGAGCGATCGACCCTCTGGATCTCGAGCGGTTGACGCTGACCGACGACGTCGACGCAGCCGTGCACTGCCTGCGCGAATGCGCGGTCCGCCGATTCGGCCAGACGCTGCCCATCGGCAACACACCCGGACGAGAAGGCTGAGGCTGCAGCGGCTGTGACGCATCACGACGACGCACCGACCCGATCCGATCGCCATCTCCACCTCAGGATCCGATCACCCGAAGGCCTCGTCTTCGTCGGACCCGTGCGCTCGGTGCGCTTGCCCGGTGTCGACGGAGACTTCGGCCTGCTGCCTCGCCACGCTCCCCTGCTCGCGGTCACCCGCTGCGGCGCCATGAGCGTGGTCCACCAAGGCGGGGCCCGCGAACGAATGGCCGTCGGCGAGGGCTTCGTCTTCGTCTCGCGCGAGTCGACGAAACTCGTCGTCCACTTCCTCGACTTCGCCCCTGACATCGACCTGGACCGCGCTCACCGCGCGATGGGAAGGGCTCTCACACGACTGCGCGCAGAGGCTGAGGACGAAGGCTGGGACCTCGAGCGCGCCGAGGCAGCGCTCTGCCGGGCGCTGGCCCGCACATCCGCCTGCGGATGTGGGTGCCATGCGTGCGACTCCGGTAGAGCGTCCGCCTCGAACATGCGTGGCTAGCAAACTACGCGCGTAGCACGCGGGCTCGGCGCAAGCCCTCGCGCGTGCGTGTGCCACTTTGGTGCCACCTAATCGACCCTCGCCTGTCCCTCGTCGCCCTCATCATCATCACAAGTCCCATGCTCGGGTTTGCCGGAACCCGCCCTATTGCCGGCACTTGCCCGCGCCTGTCCGCCGTCGACCTCATTCGCCTCCTCACCACCAGACCGGTTTCCCAAGCTGAATGTCGTCGGTTCGATCCCGATCACCCGCTCCATTCGATCCGCTTGGCGATGACACGAAGGCCCGGATCCGCGAACACGTTGCGCAGCTCGTCGAACACCTCCACGTGCGGCGTGCCGCCCCCGGTCTCGCGACGCACGACGACCCAGCCATCCCGACACCCGTCGACTCCGGCGATCTGTTGCATGAGCGCTGCCATCGGTCCGCGGACGGCATCGACCATCCGGATGCGGGAGCCTCCCATGCCTGCGACCCCGAGGCGAGGTGGGAGGCCGGACCCGGGCCGTTCGAGTCACGGTCGTACGACGGCACCGGTGCCACGCTGCGCCGATCCAAGCCGCTCGTCACCGGCATCGCTCGTCGGCTAAGCTGACGACGCCATGCAACTCGAAGACGTCCGCCGGGTCGTCGGCAGGCACCGGGAGCAGCTCTCGGCCCTCGGCGTCGCCTCCCTCATGGTCTTCGGGTCCGTCGCCCGGCACGAGGCACGCCCGGACAGCGACGTCGACATGCTGGTGGAGTTCTCGCGACCGACCGGACTGCTCGGGCTGATCCGGGTGCGGCTGTTGCTCGAAGAGATGCTCGGTCGCCCGGTCGATCTCGGAACCCCGGACAGCCTCCGGCCGAGCATCCGGGATGCCGCGCTCGCGGAGGCCGTCCGTGTCGCGTAGGCGCTGGGAGATGCGGATCGAGGACATGCTCGCTGCGATCGACGAAATCCGTTCGTTCGTCCGCGAGCTTCGACGAGTTCCGGCAGGACGCCAGGACGCGCAAGGCCGTGATCGCGGACTTCATCGTGATCGGCGAGGCTGCGGCGAGCGTGCCCGACGAGGTCGTCTCCGCGCACCCCGACGTCCCGTGGCGCGTCATGCGAGGCATAGGGAACACGTTGGTGCACGCCTACTTCGACGTGGATGCGAAGATCGTGTGGGACACGATCCAACAGGACCTCGACGGCCTCGTCGGTCCGCTCCGGGCCATGCTCGGCAGATCGTAGGCAACCGGGACTCGTAGGCGACCGGGACCGCCCCATCGCGAGCCCTTGAAGGTCCAGGCAACGCCCTGGCTGCCGCCGAGCGCCCGAACGAAGCGCGGGAAGCGTCTGCTCTCGCATCGCTACGCCGATCCGCTGCCACCCAGCACCCGAACCAACCGCCCCACCACCCCACCGACCGCCCCCCGCCGAAACCCCACCACCCGCGGATGCCCGACCAGCTCCCCCTTCACCCACCGCTCCTCCAGACACAGCACGTAGCGCTCCTCCGCCCGCAGCGCCTCGACCTTGCCGGCAAGCCCAGCTCCATCCCGTAGCTCCGCCCGATCCCCACACCCCGCCCCATCCCGCAACCCCGCCAGCTCCACCCACCACGGCCGTTCGTCCCCGCCGCACCGCCACAGCCCGAAGTCCGGGAACCCGAGGCGACCGCCACCGACCGGCAGCGGCGCCGGTTCGCGCAGCACCTCCCAGCCGACCAGCTCGCGCGCGAGCGCCGCGGCGAGGCGCTCTTCCAGACGGCTGTCGAACGGCGCGGGTTCCGGGCCGACGGGCAGCGCGTCGAGGCTCGACAGCACGAACGGGCCGCGCACCGAACGCCACTGGCACAGCGCGCGCAGTTCGAAGCGGCGGGCCCACGGCAGGACCGGCACGACGGCGGCGAGGCGGCGGCCGGCGCGCGCGTC
>CALJUJ010000118.1 GCA_937975525.1 uncultured bacterium | reverse complement strand
GTCCGTTACGCGCTTTCGACGAACCTGCCGGCGCCGACCCGCACCGCCGGCGGCGGTCTCGCGTTCCTGCACGCCGGCCGGCACGGCGTGGCGATCGGCGGCGTCACCGGCATCGACGCGCGCGGCGCCCGGGTCGCGGGTCGGCTGCGCTGCGAGCCGGGCATGCTCGAGCTGTCGTTGCCGGCGGCGTTCGTCGACGCGGCCGCCTGGCCGCTGGTGCTCGACCCGCTGATCGGCACGGCGTTCGACGTGCAGAACAGCCCGCTGAGCGACCAAGAGCCGGACGTGGGCTACGACGCGGCGACCGACCGCTTCCTCGTCGTCTGGCGGCGCATCGTCTCGGCCGCCGACTCCGACGTTCTCGGTCAGCTGGTCACCAGCGCCGGCGCGCTCGTCGGTCCGACGCTGTTCCTGCCGAGCGACGGCATCGTCGCCGACGTGAGCGTCGCGAACCTGCCGTCGCGGGGCCGGTTCGGCGTCGCGTGGTCGCAGCGCGTCGGCAGTCTGCGCACGGTCGAGTTCGTCGGGCTCGATCCGGCGACGTTCCTGGTCACGCACACCCACGAAGTCGCCAGCTCGACCGCGGCCACGCTGAACTACGTCGACCTCGGCTCCGACCTCTCCGCGTCGATCGGCGCCGACCGCGGCTTCGTCGTCGTCTGGGAGGACGAGGAGATCGACGCGATCCGCGCGCGCCGCATCTGGTTCGACGCCAACGACCAGCTCGTGTCGCCGGCGGCGTTCTCGGTGTTCTCCGACAGCTCCGGGACGTTCGCCTCGACCTACCAGGAGCCGGAGATCTCCCGCGCGGCGCGCGACGACGGCTGGCTGATGGTCGTCGCCCGCCGCTTCTCCGGGCTCGGGCCGTTCCGGAGCATCAGCTGCCGGCTCGTGCACACGGGCGCGGCGGGGCTCGGCCCGACGACGTCGCTCGGCGGCACCGCGTCGAACCTCGTCGACCAGCCCGACGTCGACGGCTTCGCCGGGAAGTGGACGGTCGCCTGGCGGAACTACGCCCCGGGCGGGTCCGACACCGTCGTCAAGCGTCGCCCCGTGCAGCTCGCTTCGAACGGTACGTCCCTCTCGCTCGGCGCCGAGCACACGATCAGCGGCGTGCCCACATCGAACTACCGGTTCCCGACCCTCGCGCACACCCCGGGTCGCACGTGGCTCGCCTACTCGTGGAACAGCGGTTCGCTGTTCCAGCCGAGCGAGCTGCGCGTCGCCGGCGTCGACACCGGCACCGGTGCGGCGTGCGAGACGGTCGTACTCGTGTCGCAGGTCGCAGTGCTCGACGTCCCGATCGCCGTCGCGACGCAGAGCGCGGGCGGCAGGACCGACGGCGAGGTGGCGCTCGCCGTGTATGCCCGGAACGGCGACGTCTTCGGCCAGCTGCTGCGGAACCACGGCACCGGCGGCTCCTACCTGTCGCTCGGCGGCGGCTGCGGCGCAGGCGGCGCGCAGTCGTTCTCGCACCCGCCCGGGATCGGCAGCAGCGGCCTCGTCTGCAGCGTGTCGGGCCTGTCGCCGACCGCGCTGCTGGCGGTGTTCAACTTCGGTCCACCGGCGCCGCTGCCGTTCCAGTGCCAGCCGTGTGTCGTCAACCCGCTCGTCGTTCCGCTGACGACGTCGATCGCGGCCGGCGGGGCGTCGGTCGAGTTCCCGATCCCGTGCCTGAACTCGCTCGTCGGGCAGCAGTTCGAGACGCAGTGGACGTCGATCGACTTCGCGCAGGCGCCGTGCGGGCTGCTGCCGGCGCTCGCGTTCTCCGAACGCGTGCGCATCGTGATCGGCAACTAGGCCGCGGTCGCGTAGATCCGAAGGGCCCCGGCGACCGCGGATCGGCCGCCGCCGCCGCTCAGAACGCCGAGATGCCGTAGCCGCTGGTCGTCGCCAGCGGACCGCCGAAGTAGACGGCCTGCGAATAGAACGTGATCGGGCGCGCCGCCGGTGGGATCACGAGCAGCTCGGGGCCGCTGTACGAGAGCAGCGAGACGAAGTCGACCCGCGGCAGCAGCAGGCACGGCAGCGGCGGCCCGGCGGGATACTGCACGGTGCCGAGCAGCAGCGGCTGGGTCGTCAGGCCGAAGACCGCGACCGCCGCGCCGGCGAGGTAGTTGCTGACGTCGTATTCGAGGTCGCCGTCGAAGCGCGGCCGCAGGATGTAGGCGTCGGTGCAGCCCGGCTGCAGCCGGTTGATCAGCGTGTTCGCCGGCCGACCGGTCACGCGCAGCGTCGCGATCACGCTGCCCGCGGCCTCGACGCCGCAGCCGAGGCTGCAGCGGATCACGAGCGGCGCCGGCCCGGCCAGCGCCGGGGTCGACACCGGCTGCGGCGGCATCGACTCGGTGAGCTCGAAGATGCCGTCGTCGCCGACGTCCACGCGCGCGATCGGGATCGCGGTGCCCGCCGTGCCCTGGATCGTCAGCTCCAGATCGAGCGCGATGGGGATCGGGGTGGCGCTCGTGACGGTCACCAGGACGTCGACCGGTTCGACGCGCGCGCGCGTCGGGCCCGCGCCGTTCGCCAGCGCGCTCGCGGCCAGCATCACGTCGAGGTTGCGCGCGTCGATGGTCCCGCTCCAGCTGAGTTCGGCGAAGGCGTCGCCCACGGAGGGCAGGGACGCGAGGGCGAAGAGGCCGCCGGGCGAGACCATCGGACCGGCGGGCAGGGTGAACGACTGCTGCGTGGTGCCATACTCGGCGAAGACGTCCGCCGCGGCGGCCGCCGACAGCGAGAGGCTCTGGCCGAAGGCCAACGCCGACGTGCAGAAGACGGACAGGAACGACCGTGGGAGAGCGATCATGGGAGTCGTCGGGTCGGGAGCCGTCGGCAGAGGCGGGGCCCGGCTCGTCGGTAGGTACGCCTGACGGCGGTGCGGGTAACGACCGCACCGCGGTGCGCTGGCGGGAGCGGTCGGCCCTGCGCGCGCGCACGTCCGAGCCGGGAGGGCGGGGCGCGATGATTGCGCCCCGGCAGGGTGACCGCGACGCGCGAGGGAACTAGGTTCGAAGCGCGAGCCGGCGGCGGGCCCGGCGATGGCAAGGCCGCTTGCCGGCACGTGCCGTTCCCCCCTCGCCGGATGCGCGGCGATGCCCTATACTGGCGGGCCAAAATGCACCACCCCAGAGACCTGTCGACCTCGAGCGTCGCGCCCGGCCAGCCGGGCGCCGCGCTGCGCCTCGCGCTCCCGGGCTTCGCGCCCGCGCGCGCGGCGTCCAACGCAACCAAGGACCGTCGCCCATGAGCCGGTATCGCAAGGGCACGGGCGGCGGCGCTTCGGGCGCGGCCAAGGAAGAGGCGATCGAGGTCGAGGGCGAGGTCATCCAGGCGCTCGGCGCCGGACGTTACCGCATCCGCGTCGACGACACGGAGCACGAGCCGATCTGCAAGACCGGCGGCTGTCTCTTCAAGTTCCTCATCCGCATCACGCAGGGTGACCGGGTCCGCGTCGAGCTGTCGCCGTACGATCTGACGCGCGGCCGCATCACCTACCGGCTCGGCTAGCCGCGGGCCGCGCTCCTGGCCGAGGAGCGCGCGCGATCGCGTGCTGCTTCGCGCCCTCGGGCGATGCAGAGGCGTCGCCGGCCGCACCCACCTGCCACGGGGTCGCCGCGGCGAACCGGCCGACGGCGCCCATCGGGCGAGGATCTCTTCGCATCGAGAGGTCGAGCACGCATCGCCCACCGGCTCTGCCGCTCTCGACGAGGTCATGGGCCTCGGCCACGTCCGCCAGACTCAGCCGTCGAGCGATCGCATGGCCGCTCCAGCCGGCCTCGAGGGCGGCGGACAGGTCCTCGGCGGCCGCGATCTTGGTCATGCCTAGAAGGGCGATCCCAACGATCCCGGGGCAGGGCCGGTCGTCGGGGTCGTCGCCAGCGCGCGGGTCGGCACCGCGAGGAGGTTCAACCGATGGAGCCGTCCGGCCCCGGCCAAGCCCGGTTCGGCCGCCCGATGTTGGTCGCGACCATCAGTCGGTGGCCGTCGACCGTGCGCAGCGCGAACTCGCGCATCCCCCAGGGCCGGTCCTGCGGCGCGCCGAGCACCTCGCCGCCGGCGTCGGCGATCCCATCGACGGCGCGCGCATGGAACGCGTCGACGTCGTCGACGACGAGGTAGGCGAAATACTGGTGGTCACCGAGCTCGGGGACGGCGATCGCATCGGGGCAGCGGCCGAGCAGGAACACGACCGCGTCTCGATGCATGAAGACCCAGTTGCCCGGATCGACGTCGTCGGCACGGCAGCCGAGCACACGTTCGTACCAGCGTCGCGAGCGCTCGAGGTCGGGCACGGCGAGGACATGGTGGTTCGTCAGCACGCGCATGCGCGCGAGCTTGATCGGTTGCGTCGCGGGCCACAAGCCGCCGCAAGGGCATCCGGGCCCTCGCGGGCGTTCTGCCTGGTCCGTCGACGACACCGCGCGTCCGACGGAGCCAACGAGGCCATCCAGTCGGCTGGTGCTCATGATCGCGCATCCGAGACAGCAGTGCCATTGCTGGTGCTGCTGGCCCTCTCAAGCAGCGCGACTCGCCTTGAGAGCCGCTCCAGGCGCCACCCCTGGGCACAGATGATCAGGAACAAGATGACGAAGAGGAAATGGCCCATGAACGACCGCCTCCCCACAGCAGGGGCAGCGCTCTGGAACTCGGGCAAGAACTGGCTGTCTCGACATCCCGGCCGGGCGCGTCCGTCCAACGTCTGTGCCCCTGAGCTGCGAGCCGCGTGCGAGGGCTTCAGCTCCCGCGGTTGTGTCGATCATGCGGCTCGCCGGCTCCTGCGGCGAGTTGGCCAGCATCGCGCAGCCACTCGTGCGGTCAATCCCCCAGCTGCTGCTTGGCGGCCTGGAGTGCGTCGCGCGCCTCCTGCCCTCCACCGAGCGCGATTGCCCTCTCGAAGAACGGGATCGCTCCGGCTGGATCATCCGCAACCGAGTCCATGTAGTGGCCGATCTCGAGCTGCGGCTCCGGTCGCGTTGGCGCCAGGTCTGCCGCAGTCTTGTAGCTGCGAAGAGCTTCCTCGAGAGGCGTTGTGTCGTCTGCGTCGTCGCAAAGGAGGATGAAGTCTCCGCGCAGCATCCATAGCTCTGCGGATGCTGGGTGCTCGGCGAGCGCACGGTCGATGTCGTGGAGATCCTCCTGCGTCGTCCAGCCACTTGGACGGGACCGCCGCCGCGCCTGCAGTGCGGACACAATGTCGCCGGGGCTGCGGGCAGGGGTCATGTCTGGCCAACGTCTGTCACGCTGAGCCGCGGGCCGCGCGCGGTGTTGCTTGATCTCGCGGTTGCGTGATCGCGCGGACCGCCTGCTCCTGCGTGGAGTTGGGCAGCCAATACCTTCACCGCGCTGACCCATCGACTCCGCAGCAGCACACAGGCTACTGGGGTAACACAACCATTATTGGAGTCCCGAGATCCTCTTCTTGCAGCGGCCTAAAAAGCACCACGTTTCCCGCTGCGTTCGATACGACCAGCCTCGGTAGAGGCGAGAGCACCACTGGTATTCGCAGGCGAAACTCACCCGAGGCCGAAACATCGGCCCGGGAAACCGGGCCAAGGTCCACACCCTCGATCGTCACGCTAAATCCCATTCCCGCGCGACCATCCTGAGTTCGGACGTGCCCAACAAGATCGGCACCGACCTCGACCTCCATCGACAGAAAGACAATCGAATTGTCGACAGGGCAACGACCACTTGCAATCCAGGCCAGTCCACCCGCCGAAGATCCACCTGCAACGACTTCCACGGTTTGGCCCAGAGGCACATTCGGCACGACGAGTCCCTCGCTTGAGATCGGAGACCGTTGCACGACATTCCACGAACCCGACACGTCGGATCGCCACGCCAACCTGCTATTCATGGTGCCTGTTGGCCCAAGTGACCATTCGTCCCGAATACTGCACACAATCTGTCCAACTTCTTCTACTTGCACATAGACGGGTTCTTCGATTGGAACTTCTATCTTACGAATGCGTGAGGCATATCGGCCCTTTTGGGCAAAAAGTTGGATTTGGTAAGCACCGGGATGAAGACCGCGAAGAACAACACCCTGCGTGGTTGCCTGACTTTGCACAGGGTAGGGCCAGGCGATCCCTGTCGAGGGGTCTAGCCGATTCACGTCGACTCGCGCATGGCTAGTGCGCCCAGACCATTCGCCTTCGATGATCACCTGCATGCTGCAGCTCCCAGGATGAATACTGCCCCAACCCTCAACCGCTACTTCCTCGTCTGACGTGGAGACGTCAATGTGCGCCTCTGCTATGATGTTGCTTGCAGTAGTAGCCCGCAAACGATAGGTGCCAGGAGAAGCGCGAATTTTCCATTCGCTTTCACCACCCGTCGCAGGATAGTATCCGAACGCATACTCAACGTCCAAAAGAGCCACTGTAATGGGCCACTCCGCTTCGATTCGTGGCACGCGAAGGGTCGAAGCCACAGATTCCAGCCAAATGCCTTCGCCGAGACCCTGTCGCAAATGAGCCATCGAGCCAAAATGACGGGAGGCAACAAGAGCCTGCCGCCCCGGACGACATACTGATAACCAAACAGGCCCCTCCCAAGCGAGGCGAGATCGATCGACAAACCGAAGCCGAACCTCGCTTTGCTTGCCCGAATACGGGTTCTCAAACATTGAGCTCGCGATTATATCCGGCTGGGCGCCGTCTGGGCGGGAAAGGACGTTGACAACCCACTGAGGTTCCGGCGCAGGTAAGCCAACAAACCCTTGCAGCAACCAAGCGTCAGAGTCTTCGTCGATGTCCGTAAGTATGGTTACGTCGTCTCTTACTGGAACGAATCCCTCGAAGAGTCCGGAGGCGCGCCCGCTCGCCTGCACATATGCGTGCCCAGACGGAAGCCACTCTGTCTTTATATCGATGACGAACGCACCACGGTTATCCGTCACAACTTCGAAGGCCGACGGGTCCTTGTGCCGATCAGGGTGCAGTATCGTGATGATTCCGCCGGGTATTCCGCGGCCGGATGGTCCAACCAAGTGGCCAGCCAACCTACGCGCCGCAGCGCCCTCGGGGCGCGCGGTTTCGGTAACGAACCGTAGCCGCTGGGTAGACAAGCGGGAAGCGGCTGGTTCTGCGGCTGGCTCGTGAGCCGATGCCTGTTTTGCAGGGCCGGTCGCAGGAAGCACCGCCTTGGCGCCGGCGTCTGGAGCCTCTGCGTCCCCGCCCCAGAACGCGAGTACGACGATAGTTGCCGCTACGACGAGTGCTGCGATGCCAGCGAGTCTTCCCATTTGCGATGCGCGCGAGGGGGGGATGAGCTTCGACGACGCGTACCGAAGCACGTCAGGAGTCAGCGGCGACGCCGACTACTGGCACTGACAGTTGGAGTTGCCAAGAAGGAACATGCAAGCACCCATCGATGGGTAACCAGGGCAATACATGTGCAGCAAGGCACACTGCGTCTGCCGCTGATACAGGTTGCCAGACGTCGTGTATTTAGTGCACAGATTCGCGGTGTCATCATCCCCGTCCGGCGCAGCCAAGACCGGCAGCGATGCCGTGCGGGTGCTGACGTCGGATGCCGGGGCAGCATAGAGCAGGGCGAAGATCGCCAGAGCAACGAGCTTGAGCATCGAAAGACTCCTTCGGTTCGGGTTTCGACTGTTTGCCACCATTCGTGGCGGCGCCACCCTCGGGGAACGGTCAAAACCGGCCAGTGAGGAACGCTTCAAAACCGGCCAGTT